>JALOOY010000077.1 GCA_025454185.1 Thermodesulfobacteriota bacterium | reverse complement strand
ATTTCCTGGGCCGCCTGCCAGCGCCCCAGGAGACGGGCCTGGGCCGCCAACCGCTCCCGGTGACCAGGGTTTTCGGCCCAGAAAACGAGGCGTTCTCCCAGGACTTCGGCCGTCAAGTCCGCTTCCCGATACATTTCCGCGGCCCCGGCCTGAACCAGGGTTCGGGCATTTTCTTCCTGATGGTTATTGGCGGCGAAAGGGAAAGGTATCAGGATACTAGCTTTGCCCAGGGCGGTGATCTCCGCCAGGGTCATGGCCCCGGCCCGGCACACCAGCATGTGAGCCCGGCTGTAAGCCCGGGCCATGTCGTGGATGAAGGCCGCCACCTGGTGTTCAAAACCCAGATTCCGGTAAGCCTGCCGAACCCAATCCTCATCCTTTGTGCCAGTTTGGTGGATAAAAAACAAGTTTCTTTTCAACGGAGCTAAAAATTCAAGGGATTCAATGAGTAACCGGTTGATCCGGTGGGCGCCCTGGCTGCCGCCGAGGATCAGGATATGCAAGGGCCCCCCGGGTTCCCCGGGTGTCCCCTGGGCCTGCCGCAACTCCTGACGCACCGGGTTGCCGGTAAGCCGGCACTTGGAGGGCGGGAAAAAATCGCGGCCCCTTTCAAAGGCCAGAAATATCCGGTCCGCCACCCGGCCCAGCAGGCGGTTGGTCAACCCCGGGATGGCGTTCTGCTCCTGAACGGCCGTGGGCAAACCCTTCAGCCAAGCCGCAAGGACCACCGGTCCGGAAATATAGCCGCCCACGCCAATGACCAGTTGGGGCTGAAAACCCCGGATGATGGCCAGGGATTGCTTCAAGGCCTTCGGCAATGTAAGCAGCGACCGCATCTGGCTGAAAATTCCTTTCCCTTTAACGCCGGCGGCTTCGATGGTCAAGGCCGGAAACCCTTTCGCCGCCAGGACTTCCCGATCCACGGCCCGCCGGGTGCTGACGAATTGAACCCGATTGGCCGGGTCTCTTTCCAGGAAGGCCTCGGCCAAGGCAATGGCCGGGAACAAGTGGCCCCCGGTCCCGCCGCCGGCAATGAGGACTTTCATGTCGCCTCTTTCCGATTTTGGGCCGTAATATTCATCAAAATGCCAACGCAGACCAGGTTCAACAAGAGGGAGGTTCCCCCATAGCTGATGAAGGGCAGGGTCAAACCCTTGGTGGGCAACAGGCCCATGACCACGAGCATGTTGATAAAGGCCTGCAGGGAGATCATGACCGAGATGCCCGTGGCCAGATACAGCCCGAAGAGGTCCCGGCCTTTCAGGGCCAGGCGCAGACTGCGCACCATGAAAAACAGAAACAGCAGGGCCACGGCCAGGACCCCCAGGAAACCCAGTTCCTCCGCTATGATCGAAAAGATAAAATCCGTATGGGGTTCGGGCAGATAAAAGAGCTTCTGGTGGCTTTCCCCCAGTCCCTGGCCGGTGAGGCCGCCGCTGCCGAAGGCATAAAAGGAATGGATCAGGTGAAACCCGGACCCCAGAGGGTCCCCCCAGGGATTCAGATAGGAAAGGACCCGGGCCCGCCGGTAAGGTACCTGCCAGACCAGGAAATAGGCCAGGGGGAACACGGCCAGCAGGGACAGGGAGAGGTGTTTCAGCCGGACTCCGCCCACGAACAGGAGGACCCCGGTCAGCAGGAGAATGCTGATGGCCATTCCCAAGTCCGGTTCGGCCAGGACCAGCGCCACAAAGATGAGGACCACGCCAACATGGAATAAAAAACCCTTGGTCAAGCTTTTTATAACGGCCTGCTTCTTGGTCATCGAATAGGCCAGGAACAGGATCAGAACCAGCTTGGAAAATTCGGCGGGTTGAAAGGAAATGCCCCCGAAGCGGAACCAGCGGGAGGCCCCGCCTACCCGGGTGCCGATACCGGGGATCAGGACCAGGACCAGGGACAAGGCGCTGGCCCCCATGATCCAGTAAACCCAGCGCCGGTAAACCTGGTAGGGAATGAAACGGAAGCAGACTAGGGCCAGGAAGCCGAAGAGGGCGAAGCCCACCTGTTTTTGAACGAAGTAGAAACTGTTATGGTACCGTTCGGCGGCCAGGCGGGAGCTGGCGCTGTAAACCATGACGATCCCCAGCAGGACCAGGACCAGGGTCAGCCCCAGGCTCATAAAATCGAAACCCGGGTCCCGGCCCTGCTCCCGGGCGGGGTCCGGTCCGGCCGCTGCCGGTTCTTCGAACAGCCCGAGTGGTTCAGACAGGGGATTCATGCGGCGCCTCTTTCCCTTCCGGAGGGATATCCCCGGCCAGCTCCCTCACCGTTTGTTGAAATACCCGGCCCCGATGGCCGTAATCCCGGAACATGTCAAAACTGGAACAGGCCGGCGAGAGCAGGACTACATCCCCCGGCCGGGCCTGCCGAAAGGCCCAGACCACAGCCTCTTCCAGGGTGTCGGCCGGCCGGGTCGGGACCAGGGCGCCCAATTGGGCCTGCATCTTCCCCCGGGCCTCGCCGATCAGGGCCAGGGCCTTGACTTTGCTGCGGATCAGGGGCTGCAGGGGATCGTAGTCTCCCCCCTTGTCCCGGCCCCCGGCAATGAGGATCACCGGGGCCGTAAACCCTTCCAGGGCCTTGACCACGGCCCCCACGTTGGTCCCCTTGGAGTCGTCGTAGAAGCGGACGCCGTTGATTTCGGCCACGAATTCCAGGCGGTGGCCGAATCCTTTAAATTCGTTCAACCCCTTTTGGATCCCCACCGGGGAGGCGCCGGCCAGGCGGGCCCCTAAAGCGGCGGCCAGGGCGTTCTCCCGGTTATGGACCCCGGGCAGGGCAAAGCCATCCAGGGTGTAGTCCTCCGGTTCCCTGTTCAGCACCAGCCGGAGGCCGTCTCCTTCCAGGTAAGCCCCCCGCTCCGGGCGGGCACTGCGGCTGAAATAGTAGACCGGCCCGGACATCCCGCGGCCCAGGGGGCCCACCAGGGGATCGTCCAGATTCAAAACGGCGGCATCCTCCTCCTGCCGGTTGCGGAAAAGGCCTTTTTTGGAGTCGATATAGGCTGAAAAGCCGTCGTAGCGGTCCAGGTGGTCTGCGGTAATGTTGAGCAGCAGACCCACCCGGGGCCGGAAACTCGGCGCCGTGTCCAGTTGGAAGCTGCTGATTTCCGCCACCACGAGATCGCTGGTCTGTCCTTGCAGCAGGTATTCGGTCAAAGGGCGGCCGATGTTTCCTCCCAGAAAAGTGGTCCGGCCCCCGCTTTGCAGCATCTGGTTGAGCAGGGCCGTGGTGGTGGTCTTGCCATTGGTGCCGGTGACGGCCACCACGGGCGTGGCACAGAAACGGGAGAAAAGCTCCAGTTCGCCCCAGATGGGTATCCTGCGGCCGCGGGCCTTTTCCAGCGGGGGGAGGTCCAAAGGCACGCCGGGGCTGAGGAGAATGAGGTCGGCCTGGAGGAAAAATTCAGCAGTATGCCGGCCCCCTTCGAGGGCGACCAGCGACGCCGGGTCGGGGGCCGGTGCCAGGAGGGCCTGAAGTTCCGCCAGGGGCCGGGTGTCGGAAATGTGAACGTGGGCCCCCCGCCGGCCCAGAAATTCCACCAGGGCCAAACCCGTTTTACCCAAGCCGACTACCAGGACTGCCAGGCCTTTTAAATCCAATCGAACGTCTCCTAACGCAGCTTCAGAGTGCTGATGGACAGCAGACTCAAGATTACGGCGATGATCCAGAAGCGGACGATGATCTTCGGTTCGGTCCAGCCCTTCAACTCAAAATGGTGGTGCAGGGGGGCCATGCGAAAGATCCGTTTACCGTGGGTCATTTTGAAATACCCCACCTGAAAGATGACGGACAGGGCCTCGACCACAAAAAGGCCGCCCACCAGGATCAGCACGATTTCATGTTTGGTGATGACCGCCACGGTGCCCAGGGCCGCACCCAGGGACAGGGACCCCACATCGCCCATGAAGACCTGCGCCGGATAGGCATTGAACCAGAGAAAGCCGATCCCGGCCCCGACCAGGGCCCCGCAAAAGACCGCCAGTTCCCCCGATCCCGGCACGTAGGGGATCTGGAGATAGCTGGCGATCTTTAAATGTCCGGTCAGATAACAAAAAAGGAGATACGTGCCGAAGGCGATGGTGGCCGGTCCGATGGCCAGTCCGTCCAGACCATCGGTCAGATTTACGGCGTTGGAAGTGCCCACAATAATGAAAAGCGTCAGCAGTATGTAGCCCCCATCCAGATCCGGGGTAACGGCCTTGAAAAAAGGGATGTTCAGCCGGGTGTCGTATTTGGAATAATAGAGGACCAGGGCCGGGATCAGGGCGAACAGGAATTGCAGCAGGAACTTGGCCCGGGGACTCAGCCCTTTGTTTCGTTTCTTGATGAGCTTCAAATAATCGTCCATAAACCCGATGAAGCCAAAGCCCAGAGTCACCAGGAGGATGAGCCAGATGTAGAGGTTGGTCAGGTCGGCCCAGCAGAGGGTGGCCACCGTCACGGCAAAGAGGATCAGGATACCGCCCATGGTGGGGGTCCCGGCCTTGCTGAAATGGGACTGCGGGCCGTCCTCGCGGATATGCTGGCCGATCTGGTGGCGCCGCAGGAGTCGGATGACCCGGGGCCCGAGCAGGAAGGTGATCAGCAGGGCCGTAAGGGTGGCATAAATGGTCCGCAGGGTGATGTAGCGGAACACATTGAACAGAGAGATTTGGGTATGGAGGGCATAGAGCAGAGCATATAGCATCGGGCTACCCCTGTTCCGTGCCCAAGGCCCGGACCACCTGCTCCAAGGCCATCCCGTGGGACCCTTTGATCAAAACCCAGTCTTCGGCGGCAATCAAGTCCTTAAGGACGGCAATGACTTGGTCCAGGGAATCCAGGGACCGCGTCTGCCGGGGCGGACGGGCCCCCATCCGGGCTTCTTCGCTCAGGAGCCGGGCCTCCGGCCCCAGAGTTACCAGATATTCCAGGCCCAGGTCTCCCACCAGCCGCCCGATTTCCCGGTGCAAGGAAGCCGAAAATTCCCCCAGTTCCAGCATGTCTCCCAGGACCAGCCCGCCGGGCCGTCCCCGGCGCAGGTCCTGGAAGGTCTGCAGCGCGGCCTTCAGGGAGGCGGGATTGGCGTTGTAGCAGTCGTCGATCAGGTGGGAACCCCGGAGCCCTGGCCGAATCTGAAACCGCTGGGGGGGGGGCGAAAAGGATTCCAGCCCCTGGCGGATTTGTTCCCGGTCCAGACCCAGGGCCAGGCAGGCTGCGGCCGCGCCCAGGGCGTTGCGTACGTTGTGGTCGCCCCAGAGGCGGAGAAGGATTTCCTGGCGGCCCCCCGGGTATAGCAGGGTGAAGCGGGTTCCCTCGGGGGTCAGGCGTATGTCTTCGGCCCGGACTTCAGCCTGCGGGTCCAGGCCGAAAAAGATCTTCTGTGCCGGGCACCTGTCGGCCAGGCGCATGATCCAGTCGTCGTCGCGGTTCAGAATGGCCCAGTCGGCTGCGGAAAGGGCTTCCAGGAGTTCGCCCTTGGCCCGGGCCACGGCCTCCAGGGAGCCCAGACCCTCCAGATGGGCCGGGCCGATATTGGTCAAGAGGCCCACGTCCGGATCGGCAATTTCCGCCAGGCGCCTGATCTCCCCGGGCCGATTCATGCCCATCTCCAGGACCCCGCTGCGGTGCTCCGGGCCCAGGGTCAACAGCGTGAGCGGCAGCCCGATCAGGTTGTTCAGGTTGCCGGGATTTTTCAAGGCCGGCCCGCGGCCGCTCAGGATCGCCGCCGTCATTTCCTTGGTCGTGGTCTTCCCGTTGCTGCCGGAGAGGCCGATCAGGGGCAGGGAAAAACGCCGGCGCCAGATTTGCGCCAGACGGCCCAGGGCCTGCAGGGTGTCCGCCACTTCCAGGATGAGCGGCTCGGAGGGAAGTCCGGCCAGGGAAAGGGGGCCGGTCACCAGGGCGCCGGCCGCGCCCCGCTCTAGGGCCTGGGCCACATAGTCCCGGCCGTCGAAATGAGGACCTTTCAGGGCCACAAAAAGATTGTCCGGAAGGGTGGTCCGCGAATCGGTGCTGACCCCCAGAGCCGGCCGGGCCGGATCGCCCTGGAGCAAACGGGCGGGCAGCTCCCTTTGAATCTCCGGCCAGGTCAGGTCACGGGTGTTGAACAAGGGTCCCCTCCGCGGCCTGGGCGGCCTCCAGGCGATCGTCGAAATGCAATACCTGATCTCCCAGGAGTTGATAGGCTTCATGGCCTTTACCGGCGATGAGCAGCACGGCCTGCGCGCCGGTCCAGTGGACGGCCCGGGCGATGGCCTGCCGCCGGTCCGGGATCAGGCAGTACCCGGGCTGGTCCGGGAGCCGCTCCAGGGACCCCGGATCATAGCGGTGGTGCCGTCCTTCCAGCAGGCCGGCTTCGATCTGGGACAGGATTTGCAGCGGGTCCTCGGTGCGCGGATTGTCGGAGGTGAGCACGGCCAGGTGGCTCAGGGCCCCGGCTATTCGGCCCATGATCGGCCGTTTGCCGGGATCCCGGTCGCCGCCGCAGCCGAAGACGGTGATGATTTTATGCTGGGTCAATTCCCGGAGCGATTGCAGCACAAAACGCAGGGCCTCGGGCGTGTGGGCATAGTCCACCAGAATGACCCGCCCGGAGGGGTTGGGGACCAGCTCCATACGGCCGGGTACGCGCTGGAGAGCGGCCAGGCCCCGGATGATGGTTTCCGCCGGCAGCTCCAGGGCCTCGCCCACGGCCCAGGCGGCCAGCAGATTGTAGACGTTGTGTCGTCCCAGCAGCGGGGAATGGACTTCGAAGATCCCCCGGGGGGTCTTTACCCGAACGGCATTCCCTCGAAACCCGGCGTGTAGCAGATCCCCACGTGATCCCAGCCCGTGTAAGCCGCGCCGCCCGGACAGCCCCACAGATTTTCCTCGTAGATCGCAGGCTGCGAACCCGGCGCCACCTGCTCGATCACCTTCAGCACCTGACGCGTGCTCTCCATCGTCGCGAATGCGTACGGGCTCAACTGCACCGGCGCTTCCTGCTTCGCCGGA
>JALOOY010000076.1 GCA_025454185.1 Thermodesulfobacteriota bacterium | reverse complement strand
GTCTTCCGTCTGGTTTATTTTCCTGCAACCTATTGCCGCCATTATATTTTTCATCGCCACTACCGCCGAAACCAACCGGGCCCCCTTTGACCTGGTGGAGGCCGAGTCCGAGCTGGTTTCCGGGTTCCATACCGAATACACGGGTATGCGTTTTTCGCTCTTCTTTCTGGCGGAATATACCAATATGGTCATCGCCGCCGCCATGTTCACGACCCTCTTCCTGGGGGGCTGGTATGGGCCTGTCTTCCCAGGCATGATCTGGTTCCTGATCAAGACCTATTTCCTGATTTTTGTGGTCATGTGGGCCCGCTGGACCTATCCCCGCATCCGCTTCGATCAACTGATGAATTTTGCCTGGAAAATTCTGATCCCTGTGGCCCTGGTCAATCTGCTGCTTACCGCCACGATCCTGAAGGTCATTTAAGATGAGCGCCCCCCACTCTCCCTTCACGCAATACCTTGCGGATATCCTGACGGGTTCGAAAAGCCTGGTGGTCGGGCTGTGGATCACCCTGAAACGCCTTTTCACCCGCATCGTCACGGTCCAGTACCCCCGTCAGAAACTGACTATGACCCCCGAATTCCGGGGGCACATCGAAGCCATTCGGTTCGACGATACCAAAACCCACCACTGTGTGGCTTGTGGTCTCTGCGCCCGCATCTGCCCTTCCCATGTCATCAAAGTCCAGGGGGAAAAGACCAAAGCCAGTTCCTTGAAACGGGGAAATCAGTATTTTATCGATTTTTCCAAGTGCAGTCTTTGCGGCCTGTGCGTCGATTACTGCCCGGAACAAACCCTCAAGTTCTCGAATGAATATGAACTGGTATTTTATTCCCGCTGGGATACGGTGATCGATATCATGGGCCGGCTAAAGGAAAACCGATGAATACCATAGCAGACTTCATACCGCCGATCCTGGTGGCCCAGGGGATTTTCTGGCTGCTGGTGCTGATTGCGCTGAGCGGGGCCGTCATGGCCGTGGTTCCCGCGAAAATCGTCCACAACGTCCTCGGACTGGCTCAGTCCATGTTCGGCGTGGCCGGGATTTATCTGTACCTGGGGAGCCAATTCGTTTCCATGATGCAGTTGCTGATTTACGTGGGGGCCATCTGCGTCACCTATATCTTTGCCATCATGCTTTCCCCCCCCATGGAACTGGGCGGGGAAAAACCTACCCTGTTCAAACTGATCCTGGCCCTGATCGCCAGTGTGGTCACCTTCATCGCCCTGGTCCAGATGCTCCTCGGCGCCCAATGGGCCCCCTTGGCCGCTCCGGGCCGGGACTGGACCATCAAGACCCTCGGGCAGGTATTGCTGACCCGCTACTTTCTGGTCTTTGAACTGATCTCCCTCCTGCTGGTAGTGGCCATCATCGGGGCCATCATGATCACCAACCTGGGCGTGAGCCGGGAAAGGAAGTAGTCGTGGAAAGCCTCTTGACCTATCTGATCTTAGGCGCCCTCCTCTTCTGCATCGGCATGTTCGGCCTGCTGCAGCACAACTCGCTTATCGGCATGCTGATCGCCACCGAACTGATCCTGAACGGGGCCGGTTTGAACGCCATGGCCTTCAACTTTTTCCTGTCCTCGGACGCCACCACGGGCCAGGCTTTCACCCTGTTCATCATGGGCATCGCCGCCGCCGAGGCGGCCATCGCCCTGAGCATCATGATCGCCGTTTTCCGCCGGTTCCACGATATCCGGGTCGACTCCATCAGTCAACTGAAAGGATAGGCAAGACCGCACGCCATGGAAACCATCTATTCTATAAGACCCCTGGTGGCCATCCTGATCGCCTCCGTGGCCTCCCTATTGATCATGGCCACCCGCAACCGGCCCAACCTCCGGGAAACCTGGTCCGTACTCGGGGCGCTGGCGACCTGTCTGACCGTGGTGTCCATGACCCCCTGGATCCTGGCCGGGAAGTATGTGGAGATCACCCCTTTCGTCATTTTGCCCGGCATCTCCATGAAATTCCGGGTCGATGCCCTGGGGATCCTTTTCGGGACCATCGCCTCCTTTCTCTGGATTCTGGTTTCCTTTTACAACATCGGCTACATGCGTTCCCTGAACGAACATGCCCAGACCCGTTATTATTTCTGTTTCGCTGTGGCCATCGTCGGGGCCGTGGGGGTGGCCTTCTCGGGCAACCTCTTTACCCTTTATTTATTCTATGAATTGATTACTATCTTTACCTACCCCCTGGTCGCCCACCATCAGGACGAGGAGTCTTACGAGGGGGCCCGCAAATACATGGTCTATCTGACCGGCACGGCCAAGGGCTTTTTTCTGCCGGCCATTATCCTGACGTATATTTTGGCCGGCACCCTCGATTTCGCTCCTTCCGGCGTGGTTCAGGGGATTTTCCCGGCCGACGCCAATCCCACGCTGGTGACCGTCACCTACATTCTGTATTTGGCCGGCTTTGCCAAGGCCGCCATCATGCCTTTCCATAACTGGCTCCCTTCAGCCATGGTGGCCCCCACGCCGGTCAGCGCCCTGCTCCACGCCGTGGCCGTGGTCAAGGCCGGCGTCTTCTGCGTGAGCCGGGTCATGCTCTCCGTGTTCGGTCTGGAGGTCCTGGACCGCCTCTTCCTGGGCATCCCCACTGCCTACGCCGCCGGGTTTACCATCGTCCTGGCCTCGGTCATCGCCCTGACCAAGGACGACCTGAAGGCCCGGCTGGCCTATTCCACGGTGAGCCAGCTTTCCTACGTCATCATCGGCGTATCCCTGCTGACCCCCACCGCGGTCACCGGCGGCCTGCTGCACATCGCCAACCACGCCTTTTCCAAGATCACCCTCTTCATGTGCGCCGGGGCCATCTACGTGGCCCTCCACACCAAAAAGATCAGCGAAATGGGCGGCATCGGCCGGGTCATGCCCTTTACCCTGGCCGCCTTCGGTATTGCCTCCCTGAGCATGATCGGCGTGCCCCTGGTCTGCGGCTTCGTCTCCAAGTGGTACATGATCCGGGGCGCCATGGAGGGTCACCACACCGTCTTCCTGCTGGTTTTTCTGGCCAGCACCATCTTAAATACCGGCTATTTCATACCGATCCTGACCAAGGCCTTTTTCGAGCCGCCGGGGGCGGCCCTGGAGCACCTCCACCACGGTTCGGGGCACACGGCCGGGCGGCTACACGAAGCGCCCATCGCCATGGTGGTGCCCCTGGTCCTGACGGCCATCGCTTCCGTTATCATGGGGATCTACCCCGACTATTTCCTGAATATCGTGAAGGCGGTTTTCCGATGATCTGGGCAAACGCGATTCAAACCCTGCGGGACAACCTGAAGACCATCAAGACCATACTGTACGCCTTGATGGCCCTGACTATCGCGGTGGACTTTCTGATCCCCCGCCACGAGCCCCACTTCTTCGGGGACAAGATCCCCGGCTTCTGGTCGGTCTTCGGGTTCGTAGGCTGCCTCCTCCTGATCAAGGTCATGAAAGGTCTGGCCCACACCATTCTCGGGCAGCGGGAGGATTATTATGGATAGCTGGATCCATCCCGCGCTGCTCTACATCCTGGGGGCCTTTCTCATCCCCTTCCTGCCGGGACGCTTCAAGCAGGTCTACCTGCTGGCCCTGCCGGCCTATGCCTTCTACCAGGTCCTGCAGATGACCCCCGGGGTCTACGGCAGCTTCCAGTACCTGGGTTTCGAAATCGTTCTGGGCCGGGTGGACAAGCTGAGCCTGGTCTTCGCCCACGTCTTCACCCTCATGTCTTTCCTGGGTTTCCTCTACGGACTCCATGTCAAGGACGACAGCCAGCCCATGGCCGCCTGCTTTTACATCGGCGGTTCCCTGGGGGTGACCTTCGCCGGCGATTACCTGACCGTCTTCATCTTCTGGGAAATGATGGCCTTCGGTTCCGTCTTTCTGGTCTGGGCCCGCAAGACGGCGGCTTCGACCGCGGCCGGCTACCGCTATCTGCTCATGCACATTTTCGGCGGGCTGCTGCTCCTGGCCGGGATATTTCTGCGCTACCAGCACACGGGCAACCTGGACTTTGTGCTCATCCCGGAGGCCGGGGCCGGTCTGGCCGAATACCTCATTCTGGCCGGTTTTGCCCTGAATGCCGCCGTATTTCCGCTGCACGCCTGGCTGCCCGACGCCTACCCGGAAGCCACGGTCACCGGCGCGGTCTTCATGTGCGCCTATACCACCAAGACCGCGGTGTATGTGCTGGCCCGGGCCTTCCCCGGTTTCGACGTGCTGGCCGTCATGGGCGTGGTCATGACCATCTACGGCGTCTGCTACGCCACCATCGAAAACGACATGCGCCGCATCCTCTCCTACCACATCATCAGTCAGGTGGGGTACATGGTGGCCGGCGTGGGCATCGGCACGGAACTGGCCCTGAACGGCGCCTGCGCGCACGCGTACGCCCATATTCTGTACAAGGCCCTTTTGTTCATGGGGGCCGGGGCCGTGCTGGAAATGACCGGCCGCTCCAAGTTGAGCGATCTGGGGGGCCTCTACAAATACATGCCCCTCTCCCTTATTTTTTACGTAGTAGGCGGGATTTCCATTTCCGGCTTCCCCTTCTTCAGCGGCTTCGTCAGTAAATCCCTGATCGTGGCCGGGGCCGGAGAAGCCCACCACCCGCTGCTCATGGTCCTCATGCTCCTGGCCTCTGTCGGCACCTTCCTTTCGGTGGGTTTGAAGCTCCCCTATTTCGCCTGGTTCGGCAAGGACTCCGGGCTGCAGCCCAAAGAACCGCCGAAGAATATGCTCTGGGCCATGGGGCTGACTTCCTTCCTGTGCTTCTTTATCGGCGTCTACCCCCAGGCCCTGTACGAATTGCTGCCCTTTCCGGTCACCTACCACCCTTACTCCGCCGCTCATTTTTCGGAGACGGTTCAAATCCTGCTCTTCACCGGACTAGGCTTTTTCCTGCTCCTCAAAAAACTGACCCCGGAGGCCAAAATCAACCTGGATTTCGACTGGTTTTACCGGAAGGTGCTGGCCGGATTCATGTGGTTCGACCGGACGGCCATCCAGGGCGCGGACAACTGGTGGAGCAACCTCTATCGGACCTTGGCCTTAAAAATCCTGATGGCCTTCGCCCGGGGGTTTTCCCGTTTCGACCGCTGGGGCATCGACGGCGTGGTGGACAACGTCGCCTACGGCACCCGGGGTTTGGGGGACAAGTTCCGCGCCGCCCAGGGTGGAAACCTCCAACAGTACCTGGCGCTGGCCATGCTGATCTTTTTTGTGGTCATCGGGGTCTATATCATCTGGTAAGACGGACGCATTGCTATAAGGTGGACAGCGACGCATGGATTTCTTGATTCCCAATCAACTCAATTATCCGGTTTTGAGCACCCTCATCTTCCTCCCCTTGGTGGGGGCCCTGATCATCTTTTTCATCCGGAACGAGACGGGGGCCAAGGTCTGGACGCTGGCGGTCAGTACCGTCACCTTCCTGTTGTCCCTGCCCCTGTATATTTACTTTGACCCCTCGACCCATAAATACCAGTTCGGGGAACATGCCCCCTGGATCCCCTTGTTCAAGGTCAACTACACCCTGGGGGTGGACGGCATCAGCCTCCTGCTGGTGCTGTTGTCGACCCTGCTGATCCCCATCTGTGTCCTCTGTTCCTGGCGCTACATCGGCAAGCGGGTCCGGGAATTCCACTTTTGCCTGCTGCTGATGGAAACGGCCTGCGTGGGTGTTTTCTCCGCGCTGGATTTCGTCCTCTTCTACATCTTCTGGGAGGCCATGCTGGTCCCCATGTACCTGCTGATCGCCGTCTGGGGCGGGCCGGACAAAGTCTACGCCTCCATCAAATTCTTCATCTATACCATGGTGGGGGGCGTCTTTCTGCTGGTGGCCATGATCGCCCTCTTTTTGAAGACCGGGACCTTCAGCATCCCGGAATTGATGACCCATTCCTATTCCCTGAGCTTCCAGATCTGGATCTTCCTGGCCATGGCCTTTCCTTTTGCCATCAAGGTGCCCATGGCCCCCTTCCACACCTGGTTGCCGGCGGCCCACGTGGAGGCCCCCACCGCGGGCAGCGTGCTGCTGGCCAGCGTCCTGCTCAAAATGGGGACCTACGGTTTCGTCCGCTTCTGCCTGCCCATTACCCCGGAGGCCAGCCTCTACTTCGCCCCGCTCATGCTCTGGATCTCGATCATCTCCATCGTCTACGGGGGCTACGTGGCCCTGGGCCAGACCGACATGAAACGGCTCATCGCCTATTCCAGCGTGGCCCACATGGGCTTCGTCACGCTCGGCACCTTTGTTTTCAACAAGAACGGCATCGAGGGGGCCATCCTGCAGATGATCAACCACGGCGTGACTACCGGGGCGCTCTTTCTCTGCGTCGGCATCATCTATGAACGGAGCCACAGCCGGCAAATCATGGACAATGCCGGCATCGGCAAGATCATGCCCGCCTACGTAGGGTTCCTGGGGTTCTTTTCCCTGTCCTCCATGGCCTTTCCGGGCACCAACAGCTTTGTGGGGGAACTGCTGGTGCTGATCGGCGCCTTCAGCGGGGCGCTCTTCTACGGCGTGTTGACCATCCCCGGGGTCATCCTGGCCGCCGCCTACATGCTGCGCCTGCTTCAGAAGATTGCCTGGGGGGGCAAAGGGAACCCCACTTTTGTGGACTTGAATCTGCGGGAATGGGTCTATCTGATTCCCCTGGCCATTTTTGTACTCTGGATCGGCCTGGCGCCGACGCCCTTCCTGGAGGTGATGCATGCCAGTGTAGACCACCTCATCGCCCAGGTCCAAGCCGCCAAGGCCGTGGCCCTGATCCCTTAGCCCGGCGTGCGGGAAGGACAGAACCCCTGGAAATGACAAGGCAACGATCACGGATGGATTAACCCTATGGGACTGAACGACTTTCTACTTTTTGTTCCTGAACTATTCATGCTCCTGACCGCCCTGGTCTTCTTCGCCCAGTCGCTCTGGAGATCCCCGGTGGGGATCAATCATCGCTTGGCCATCACCTTCTCGGCCTTGACCGTGATCGTTTCTCTTCTTTTTCTGAACCAGTCCGGTGATCTTTTCTTCCGGGCCTACCGGGTAGATCTTTTTTCCCAGAGTTTCAAG
>JALOOY010000075.1 GCA_025454185.1 Thermodesulfobacteriota bacterium | reverse complement strand
GGATTTCCCCCAGATGGCTCATCGCTTCATTCCTGCTTGTGTTTTTCCAGCAATTGCTTCAATTCGGGCAACACTTTTTGGCCCTCCGGGGAACTGACCAGGTTCCGTTTAGTCCGGGGATCGTCTCGAATATCGTAAAGGGCCGGCGGTCGGCCGCCCTCGTATGCCACGTAGAGGTGCCGATCGGTCCGCACCCCGAAATGCTCCGGAACATTGTAGGGGTAATCCTTGAAATACTCGTAGAGAAAAGACTTCCGGAGAACCTGGTCGCGGTTTTCCAGGATGGGCCGGAGGCTCCGGCCCGGCATCCTGGCCGGTGCGGGGAGCCCGGCCAGATCGAGCAGGGTGGGGGCCAGGTCGATGTTCAGGGCCATGGCGCCGGATCGGCGGCCCGGCCGAACCGTCCCGGCCGGGTAGCGGATCATAAAAGGGATACGGATGTTTTCTTCCGTGGCCCAGCGTTTGCCGTAGCGCCGGTGCTCCCCCCAACTGTAGCCGTTGTCGCTGGCGTAGACGACGATGGTCTTCTGGGCCAGTCCCAGCGCTGCGAGTTCCTGCAACAACCTCCCAATTTCCCGGTCCAGCCCGGCGATGCACTCGCAATATCTCCGGTAATTCGACTCCAGGGTAAAAAAGGCCCCTTCCCATAGAGCCCCGTCCGCCATGACCTGGAAGGAATAATATTCCTGGGGCAGGTGGGAGAGCGGCGCTTTTTCGTACATTCCATGAAGATCCGGCGGAGGCAGGAACTGATGATGCACCGCCTTGTGGGCCAGATAGAGGCAGAAGGGCCGGTCCCGTTCCCTGCGGATGAAAGCGATGGCCAGGTCGGTCAAATCTGTGGTGATGTATTTCCCCGGGCGGGGGGTCTTGACGCCGTCGATGATCAGCGGGCAGTCGAAATACTGGCCCTGGCCTTCCTGGGTCGTAAAGGTGACGAAACGGTCCACCGCTTTCCCGGTCAGTTCCGGCAATTTCCCCGGCATGTGCCACTTGCCGATGAAGGCCGTGCGGTACCCGGACCGCTTCAGGATTTCCAGAAAGGTAATCTGCCGGTCGTTCCAGGGCGTGAGGTTGTTTTTGACGCCGTGGCGGTGGGCGTACTGCCCGGTGAGGAAGCTGGCCCGAGAGGGGCTGCACAGCGAGGTGGTGACAAAGGCGTTGGTGAAGTGCACCCCCTCCGAGGCCAGCCGGTCCAGGTGGGGGGTTTTCAGGAAGGGGTGCCCCAGGCCGCCCAGGTGGTCCCAGCGGTGATCGTCGGAGAGGATAAAGACGATGTTGGGTTGAGGGGAGTTGGTCAAAGGCTCCGCGGCGGAGGGTCCTGCCCCGGAGAAGACAATCCAGGCCACAATTCCGGCGGCCCATAGCCATCGCGCCCGGGCCGGCCGGCAGGTGTTCGGTTTCATGTCCTTTCCCCCTATTGTGGGATCACTGCCGACCAATTATGATTTTCCTTTATACCCGCTTTTGTTATAGTACGGTAAGTAAAAATTCGAGGGCAACCATGCAGCTCGCCATCAAAATAGCCGTCAGCCTGGCCGTGATCCTCCTGGCCACTCATGGCGCCAGGCGTTTTCCTTCCGCAGCCGGTCTCCTCGGCGTCATGCCCCTGACCGGGGCCCTGGTGCTGGTCTGGGTGTACCTGGAGAACCAGGGTGACCCGGGCATCATGACGGGCTTTGCCAAGGGGGCCCTGTGGGGGATGGTGCCCAGCATCCTGTTCTTCCTGGCAGCCTTCCTCTGTCTTAAAAAAGGATTGCCCCTGGCGGTCGTCCTCCTGGCCGGCTTTGCGGCCTGGCTGCTGGGGGCCGTGGTGCATCAGTGGTGGTTGAAATAAAAAAATACTCAAGGGAGGGCTTTAGCCTTTGTTCCAGGGAACCAACATAAATCAAAAATCTCATGATATCCAAAGCCTCCTTAAATTGGTTTCCCAGGGAGACGAGGATATAAAAAATAGGGCGACCAAACCGCAAGAAGAAGTATTTGCTGAAATAGAACAGATGCTTCAAGAAAGAGTGGTAGCGGTAAAGTCCCGCCTTGGAGGCCAAAAAAATCCGATTAAATGAACCTGGCGGCTTTTGACGTTTACTACGGGAAGGAGGGTTGGGCTTCGGCGGCGGCGGTTTTGTTCCCCTCCTACGATGCTGCGGAGCCGGCTGCGGAATATACGGAGTTACTGCCTGTGGCTGCTCCCTATGTTCCAGGGGAATTTTTTCGGCGCGAACTCCCGCCCATTCTGGCCTTGCTCCATAAATTCGACCGGCTCCCGGATGAGGTGATCGTAGATAGATATGTCCTGCTCGGCGACAAACCGGGGCTGGGCTACCATCTCTTTACAGCCCTGGGGGCAGAATTCCGGTCATCGGCGTGGCCAAGTCCAAATTTAAAAGCTCGGCCGGGATCGAGGTCCCTTTAGACAATTCCGGAGGGAAGAATGGACGTCCTGCGAACACCGGACGATTCCCCTCAAACCGCGCGTCCGGGTAAGCAAAAGATTATTCGCTCACCGCGTCAACATGGCCCAAACCACATGGGGCGTATGACCGTTGACGCGCACCATCCGCACCCACAAGAGGGTCATATGTTCCAAATGCAGTGCCTGCTCCAGACCACCGACGTCGAGGGGCTGCCAGCCAAGCTGCGCGATCAATCGGGCGATTATTTCCTTGGCTCCGGAATCCGCACCGCAATACATCATGACCGGTTTAACATTGTAGCCCGGGTAGGACGAATTCTCGAAGTTCTCGAAGCCGTAGATGGTAAAGGCCTTGACCACCCTCGCTTCCGGAACAAGTTTTTGAACCATCTCCGAGCCGGATTGGCTGCTGTTTAGACCGTGGGTGAGGTTTGGGCCTACGGGATTAGTACAATCGACCAGAATCTTTCCCGTAAGTTCTTCGGAAACAGATTTTAAGGCTGCCTCGTTGGCCTGAAACGGAGTGGCCAGAAAGACAACCTCCGCCCGCCGCACTGCCTCTTGAGGGGGAGCAACCAGTAAGCCGGGGTTCTGGCCCAAGGCTTTCTGCAAGTTACTTGAATTCAGTTCAGCGGCTGCCAAGATTACCTCATGACCGAGACGCTGCAAGTGGTCGGCCAGGGGGCCGCCAACCTGCCCATATCCGATAAATGTTATTTTCACTGTCCACCTCCTTCTAAAGCCGAGATAACCAAATTGGCCACCTCCCCGCCGCTGTGCTGCTGCTGGCCGGTAATCAGATTCCCATCCCGAACAGCATAAGGCTGAAAGGCCGGCCCGGCAGAAAACTGAGCCCCCATTTTACGGGCCTCGTCTTCGATACGGAAGGGCATCAGCTTCTGTCCTGTAGCCTGGTCGGCATAATCCTCTTCACTGTTGGCGAAACCGGTCATCTTCCGACTCTTAACGAAGGGGGTCCCGTCTGAATTCTTCAGGTAAAGGAGCAGGCAGGTCCCATGGCAGAGTGCGGCCGATATCTTGCCGGCGGTGAAAAAATTCATGAAGAGGCCCTGGAGGTCAACTTCGTCTTTGAAGGTAAACATAGGCGATTGTCCCCCGACCACGACGATGGCGTCGAAATCTCCGACCCGTATATCGGAAACCTTGGCGGTCGCCTCCAGCAGGGACATAAACTCCCGACGGCCGAGATACTCCAAACTTAAGGTATCGTCTTTTGAATAACCACTGGCATCCCGGGGGTCGGAATAGGCGTCGAGTTCAACTTTCCCGCCTTTCGGACTGGCGACGACCACTTCATACCCGCGATGTATAAAGGCCTGATAGGGATGAATCAACTCCGAAGCCCAAAAACCGACCGGCCACCCGGTGGTCGTCGAAACAGCCGGATTGGCCGCTACCATCAAGATCCGTCTCTTTTTTTCGCTCATCGTATTCCTCCTTATTCACTTTTTTCAGCCCGGACCGGCAAGGCCTAAAAGACCGGCACCCATAATAAAATCAACCACGAAAGAGGAAGGAAGACCAAGGCCGCCCCGCCGGAAAGGGCATAGGCCAGAGGGCCCAATAATCCACGGCGTATGGCCGCCGATATTCGGCTCTGAACGGCATTTTCCTCTGTCAGGCCTCTGGCCAGAGCGTAACGCCACATAAGATTGAAGGCTATGCCGGAGAGCATCAAGACCAAAGCAAAGAGGGCCAGGGCTATCGGGTTCCGGGGAAAATCCCCGATAAAAGCCGTGGGGAAGGGAACAAAACAGAGGAGGAGCAGGGTGACAACGATGGCCAAGACACCATCACTGAAAGCCTCCAATCTATTGACCGAGAATTCCCTGGCGATCATGCCCTTCTTCCTTCCCTTATATTTTGGTTTCCCTGGACGGCGAGTTTTAGGGTCAAGGTCTGATGGACCCGGCGCAGGACGTTTTTACAGGTCAGCAATTCGGAGGGTGCAATTTCCATCTGGGCCGTGGTCAGTACATCCCCGGCCAGGGCGGTCAGTTTTTTCATGGTCTTTTGACCCTTTGAGGTCAAATAGATCCGGCGGATTCGGCCGTCACGGGAATCAAACTCCCGCCGGATAAGATCCTGAACCTCCAGTCCGTTCAGCATCCGAGTCAGGGTTGTCTTTTCCTTGGCCAGTTCATGGCCGAGTTCCTGTTGGGTCTGCCCCTCTTGCCGCCAGAGATGAACCAGCACGGCAAACTGCTCCCCGGTCACCTGGAAATTCCTCCGCCTCAATTCTTGATTCAGGTATTGCCGGATCGTTCGGGAGACCCGATTGACAAGGTATCCCAAAGAATCTTCCAAGGTGTAGTGCGGGGAGTTGGCGTTCGGCATTATAGTTGTATAATACAACTATTTTTTTGTTTGTCAAGAGGACAATGAGGAGAATTTTCCTTTTAGCAGAGGGATTTATTGAAAACGAGCGGAAACGAGTGGTGACCGACGACTGTCGGCAACCTACCTATTTTTCGGGACAATGCCGGGGAGGATGAAAAGTCTCATTTTCAAACCAATTCAAAAGGAAACCGGCAGGTTCACCTGGAAGCCAACCGGCAGGTTATTCAAACATTTCGGGTTTCGTTTCCACCGTCAACCCGTCCCCTTCCAGCAGCCTCCGGGCCAACCCCTCGATCTTGGGCAGCTCGTAATGGAAGAAATAGAAAAAGGTCTGGAGCTTCCCCTGATAGAAATTTCTCTCCTCTCCGGAAGGTCCTTTTTTCAGCGTCTTCTGAACCACCGAAGCCTGCACCAGCCACTGCCACCCGACGGCGATGATGCCGAAAAGCTCCAGATAAAGGGTGGCATCGGCCAGGAAGTATTCGGGTCCCTTTTCCTGGGAAAGTTGGACCAGGCGGGCCGTTACTTCCCGCAGTTTTCCCAGGGCTTCCTGAAGGCGCCCCGCATAAGGCGCTAAAACGGAGACTTCCCGGGCCAGGCTGATAGTTTTCTCGACCTCCTGAAGATAAAGCTGGGCCGCCTTGCCCCCCTTCATGACCATCTTCCGGCCCAACAGGTCCAGGCCGTGGATCCCGGTGGTGCCTTCGTGAATGGGGTGGATGCGGGCATCGCGGTAAAACAGCTCCAGCGGGAATTCGTCGCAGTAGCCGTAGCCGCCCAGAATCTGCAGGCCCTGGCTGACCGAAAGGACGCCCATTTCCGAGGGGTAGGTCTTGGCCACCGGCGTCAGCAGATCGAGCAGCAGTTCGTTCTTTTCCTTATCGTCGCCGCTGAGGACCCGGGCCCGGTCCGCATAGACGGTGCATTGCAGCAGCAGGGAGAAGGAGCCCTCCACCACGGCCCGCTGAAAGAGGAGCATGCGTTTTACGTCCGCGTGTTCGATGATGGGCACCGGCGGCAGCGTCGGGTCCTTGGACGTCAAGCGACGCCCCTGAGGCCGCTCCTTGGCGTATTGCAGCGAGGCGCAGTAGGCCGCCGAGGCGATGGCCGCCGCGCTCATGCCCACGTCGATGCGGGCCTCGTTCATCATCTGGAACATGTAGGCCAGGCCCTGGTGGGGTTCGCCCACCAGAAAGCCGCGGCAGCCGCTGTTTTCTCCCAGGCTCAACTGGCAGATGGGCGAGCCCCGGTAGCCCAGCTTGTGGAAGCTGCCGGCCACCTGGATGTCGTTGGCCGTCAGGGACCCGTCCGCCTCGGGGCGGAACTTCGGCGCCACGAAGAGGGAGATCCCCTTGACCCCCGAAGGGGCCCCCTTGATCCGGGCCAGCAGCAGATTGACGATGTTGTCCACGCCGTCGTGGTCGCTGGCCGAGATAAATATTTTCTGGCCCCGCAGCAGGTAGTAACCCTGATCGGTGGGTTCGGCCAGGGTGCTGAGGTCCGAGAGGGAACTGCCGGCCTGGGGTTCGGTGAGGGCCATGGTGCCCTGCCATTCCCCGGCGTACATTTTGGGAATGTACAGGTCCTTGAGTTCCTGAGCGGCGAAGGATTCGATCAGGTGGGCCGCTCCCGCTGTCAGCAGGGGATAGACGCTGGCCGAGTAATTGGCGGCCGAAAAGATAAAACGGGTGACGGCGCCGATCAGCAGGGGCAGTTGCTGGCCTCCGTACTCGTAAGGGGCCAAGGCGGAGATCCAGCCTCCTTCGCCGCAGGTCCGCATCCAGTCCCGGACCATGGGATGGACTTTGACAGCCCCGTTGACGAATTGGGGAGGGTTTTGGTCCATCTCCCGCAGCAGAGGCTGCAGGATGTCCCGGCCCATTTTCAGGGCCGTATCCAAAACCAGGTCGAAGATCTCCCGGCCGTGTTCGGCATAATATTCATATCGGGTCAGCGCTTCTGCATCGAAGACCTCGTAGAGCATGAATTTGATGTTGCGTTCACTGACGAATTTCTCGGGCAATTGTTTTCTCCAAGCTCAAAAATCAGGCTGATTAAAAATCCAGCCGCCTAAATTGTTTGGTCCAACAGATTGGGTGGAGATCAGGAGATTCACCCACCCCCCAACCCCCGCCCCTCAAGGGAGGGGGAGCCTTTGGAACATTCGGGCTATCGATGAGGGCAAACCATACGTTGAGGCACCGGTATCACTGACTTTTTTTGAAATAATCGGTGTTTATTTCCGGCCAGGGATTGTCCACATCCTCCATCTGGGACAAATCGGCATCGGAAAGCCGGGAACCATCCTCCAGTTTCTTAGCCGCCCAGATCAGCCGCTGAAAACGCTGGTGGTGGTGGTGGAAGCGCTGGTTGGCGTATTCCTTGGCCTGGGAGGTA
>JALOOY010000074.1 GCA_025454185.1 Thermodesulfobacteriota bacterium | reverse complement strand
TCCAACCTGATACTGACGGGCGAAATCAACCGTGACGACGCTCTGGCAGAGCTACAGCGCCCGCCCTATGACGAGGTTCTGCAGGAGGAGGATCGCGCCTACGTCGCCAAGAAGCTCCGGTTCTCGCCCGAGGAGTTCGAGACGATCCTGTCCGCCCCACCTGTCCCGCATGCGAATTACGAGACCGATCTGGAACAACGGCGGATATTCATGGAATGGGTCGGGCGGATTTCGCGCGTTCGCAAAGCCGTGTTAAGCCGCGGGGCGACGCCATGACGCGATCCGGAGGTGGACGACTAGGGAAGCCCTTGGCCTTCGTGATCTCGCCCCAGCCGTGGGCGGGCCTCCAGGTCTCGAAGCACCACTACGCGCGTGCGCTGGCCGCGCGAGACTGGCGCGTGGTCTTCATCGATCCGCCGGCCGAACTGGGGAAGCCAGGCCGGATCGAACAGACGGCCACGGAGGTGTCGGGGATTTTCCGCCTGCGTTATCAGACATTCTTTCCATATCGGCTGAAGTTCCACGCTCGTCCTCTGTTCGACCTGCTGATGTGGCGTCAGGCCAAGCGCTTGGTTCAAGCGGCCGGCCGCCCCAACCTCGTTTGGGACTTCGACAACGCCTATCAGTTCCGGGATTTCGGACCCTATCGGGTCTACAGCCGTCTGGTGCAGCCGGCGTGGAGGCGACTCGATCGCTCCGGTTGGAGGCTGACCTCCGAGGACAGCCCCCGGGACCTTCATCAGGCTATCGACGGAAAGCTTGACACCCGCTGGACCACGCTCCGGCCTCAGGCGCCCGGGATGGCCGTCCGCCTGGATTTGGGCCGCTTGGAATCCGTAAGGGGAATCATCCTGAAATTGGGGGCCTCCCTGAGAGATTACCCCCGGGATTTGCGCGTCCTGGCCTCCGCCGATGGGGAAAGCTGGCTCGAACCCCAGACCCGTTGGTCGGCGGAACTCTACTGGGCCGGCACCCGTCTCTTTCAGATGCGGGGGGACCAGGTGGTTTATACCTTCCCTTCCTTTCCCTGCCGTTATCTGAAACTCGAACAGCGCGGAGCCGATCCTACTTTTTACTGGTCGATTCACGAGCTGGAGGTGATCGCGGGTCAGCCGGTCTCCCGGCCCAACCAGCAGCAAGGTAGACCCAGTCTTCCCCGAAGGTCCTTTCGAGGGTAAAGAGGTCCCCGTTTTGCCTAAAAACGGTTTTGATGGCTTCCCGTTTTCCCGGGTCATAACGGTCGAAATGGACGACCACGTAGCGAAGGCCGAGGTTCCGCAGGCGCTTTAAGGTCTCCCGAGAAGGAAAGCCCCTCATCCCTTCGGCATAAAACCGGAGATAACCGGGCGGGAAGAAGCCGCTGTAGCCGTTGACCAATTTTTTCCAGTGAAAGGCCGAAAAATAAACGTAGTCGGCTTCCCGCCAGAATTCTTCGGGGGCGGTCGGCATGGGCAGTTCCAGGAGCGCGAAGTCCTCCGGCTGCCGGGCCAGCCAGTGGTATAGGGCAGGGAAATCCTGCCCGTAGGGCCGGTAGTGCATCCGAACCGGGAAAGAGGCCGCTTCAAACAGCACCAGCAGCGTGATGCCGAAAGCGGCCAGCCCGCGCAACCAGGTGAACCGGAACCGCTGCAGCAGCGCGGCCAGACCCCAGCCGGCCAGGACACTGACCGCCAGGTGGAGCATGACCACGATCCGGGCCGGGGCCCGCAGACCGTCAAACCCCGGGACCCATTTATAGAGCAGCAGGTAGGGGCCGTAAAAAATCTTCCAACCGTTAACCTGGATGACCGGTCCGAGACACAGTAAAAAGGAAAAGACCAGCATGAGGCCGTAAAACCGGGCCGCCGGAGAGGTAAAACGGGGCAGCCGGGGCCGGCGCTTCGGGGTGAGGCCCTTTCCCTCGGGGACGGGCGTTGAAGTCCGGCGGACGGTTACGGCCGCCAGTCCCAGGGCGGCCAGCACCCAGGGAATGATCCCGGGGAAAAGACCCCCTTCCGGTTTCTGCAGCCCTGCCAACACCGTACCCCAGAGCCGGTTTTCCTGCGGGGCCGATATGAAGGTCAAAAGATCGGCGGAAAAAAAGATCAGATCGTCGAAGGGACGGGTGAAGCCGAAGTCCCTTTTGAGTTTCCAATAGGGCAGAAAACCTGGGAGCAGAAGGAGCAGAGAAAAAAGGAAAAAAAACAGACCCTGGACCAGCCGGCGGGGCCGGTCCTCCGGGGAATCTCGCCAGCTTAAAAATAGAAAGAGGGCTACAAAAAGACCCAGAAAGAGGCCGTAGTAGCCGCAGGAATAAAATTGGAGGATAAAAAAGAGGCCGGCCCAGCCCAGGAAACGGGACGAACCGGAATCCCGGTACTTGTGAAGAAAGAGAAAGGTCAGGGGGATCCATTGGGCGGACAGCAACTGCAGGTGGGTGAGATGGGAGAAACGCCAGGGGAAAAAGGCAAAGAGCAGGCCGGCTACGAAGGCGGCCAGGCCGCTGCCTGTCAGGTGCCGGACGAGAAAATAGGCGCCCGCGGCACTGAGGACGAAGCTGATCAGGATCGAAAGGTTATAGAGGAGAAGCGGGTCCTTCAGCCAGAGTTGCAGGGGTAAGGCCAGCAGGGCCACGCCCAGCATATGTTCGGAATAGGCCAGGGTATTGGGATAGGGAAAAAAGATGTTGGCGTCGAAGAGGGTTCGAAATTCGAGGGCCGTGATTTTGTGGATATCCCAGGCGATGATCCAGCAATTCAGCAGGGAGTCTACGGCGTCGCCGATGATGGCCACCTTCAGGCGCAACAGGGCCGGGAAGGTCATGACCAGGGTCAGGCCGGCGTAGGCCAGGACCACCGAGAGATGAAATAGGATCCGCCGCATGGATGGTTACAAGGTAAATTCTGAGAATTTTTCCGGCACAGAAAAATTGCAGCCTTTTGAAATTCGAAATCCGAAGCACGTACTCCGAAACAAACAGCAATGTCCAAAACTCAAATGACCGAAACACCTGCTCTCCCCGTTCAAGAGGCCAAAGGGGTTATCCGTGGTCCCGGTCCAGCGCTTTCCGGAACACCAGGTCGTAGGTCATGATGTTGGCGTTCCAGGAAAAAACGTCCTCCACCCGTTTGCGGTTATGTTCCCCGAGCTCCCGGGCCTTCTCCGGGTCGGCCAGGGTGGTGCGGATCTGCTCGGCCAGGTCCCGCACGTCCCCCGAGCGGGCAAAGATGCCGTGGTCCCCCAAAAATTTCCGGTTGTTCGGACCTTCGAAACAGACAATGGGCAGTCCGGCGCCCATGTAATTGATGATTTTCCCGCTGGCTTCCCCGGCTTCGTCCAGTTTGGGATCCACGGCCAGGTCGGCCAGGAAGAGGTAGGCCGGCAATTTGAAAAAGTCCACCTGACCCACAAAGATACAGCGGTGAGCCGCTCCCAGGCTTTCCACGGTTTTTTTGGATTCCTCCACCGGGTAGCCCACGATGACGAAATAGACCTCCGGGTTCTTTTCCAGGACATGGGGGATGGCCTGCCAGAGATAATCGATGCCCTTGGATTTCAGCAAAGCCCCGGTGTAGAGCACCACCGGACTGCCCGCCGGGATGCCCAGTTCCTCCCGCAGGTTGGATCCGGAGGCCTCCTGGGCGAAAAAGTCCGTGTGCACCCCGTCGATGACCGTGGCCACGCGGCCTTCGGGGAGTCCCATTTTCTCCACCATGAACCGCGAGACCGAGACGTTGCTGCCCACCGTATATTCGGGCATGTGGGCGATCCATTTTTCGAAGCGCCAGAAGACTTTCTGCAGCAGGGAGCCTTCCTTGAAAAAACTGTAGGTGACCAGTTCTCTGGTCAGACTGCCCTGGGCATCGAAGACCAGCGGGACCTTGCGCAAGCTGAATTTACGGACAAAGTGCCCGATAAAGGCCCCCTCATGCAGATGGCCGTGGATGAGGTCGGGTTTTTCCCGAAAGAAGACCCGGAGGCTCTTGAAGAACAGCAGCGCGTCGATATAGAACTTATGCCAGGAGGAGCCCGCCTCGAGCTTCTTATACCAGGGAACGTTGATGATCCGTTCGGTCTTGATGCCGGGGATGTCCCTCCCGATGTGGTAGGTGCAGAGAATGGATTCATACCCCAGCCGTTCCAACGCCCGAATTTCACCCAAGATGCGCATGTGGCAGCCCCGGTCGGCGAAGAAAGGGGTGGGGGCGATCATCAATACCTTGATTTTTTTTTCCAAAATATATTCCCGCCTGAATAATAACCTAAGTAGAGGGCAATAGGGAGTATGGTGGGGGGTGGAGTATTGCCGTCAGAACACTGCTCCAGCACTCCCTTACCCCAATACTCCGGTAGCTGCCGAAGGATCGAACTGATTTTCTACACCTGATCCCTGAAAAACCGCCAGGCGTATTCCAGGGGTACCCCGGCCAGTTGGCGCCGCCGGGGTCGGTCGCAGCGGGAGCAGACGGTCAGGTCCCGGTAGTCTTTCCGGGCCAGCCGCTCCCGCAGCGCAACCAGTTCGGGCCCGTTCCAGATCTCCAACAAGGATTGCCTGTCGGCTTGGCCCATGACCAGGCGTCCCTGAAAATCCTGGGGGCAGGGCCCGACGGAACCGTCCCAATAGACCACCAGCGCGTACCAGGGGAAGGTGCAGCAGGTCTCCGGGCGGTGCGGACCGGGTGCGGAGGCCTCCGCTGTGACCAGCCCGCCCCAGTTATGGGGGCGGCGAACCACCAGCCGGTCCAGCCCCAGCTTTTTTAGACGGGTAGCCAGGGTCCGGAGGGTCGGGTCCCCCCTGCTCGCCGGCGCCTTTAGGGCTGGGGCCATGACCTGCAAGACGGTGGTCATTTTAGGGGGTTTTTCCTTTGTTTTCAATAACAAAAATTGCTCGATGCGGGAAAGGGTCTCGCCGAAGGAAGCCGGAGGCCGCTGGCGGTTATAGGTCTCCTCGTCGGGCCCGTCGAAGGAAAAGGAAACCAGGGCCGGACCCGCTTCCAGGAGGCGAGCCCCCAGGGAAGGGGTCAGGAGGGTGGCATTGGTGTGCACCCGGGCCGGTATTCCCTGCTGCCGGGCATGGGCAATCATCTCCGGCAACTGGGGATGGAGCAGGGGTTCTCCCCGGTGAAACAGGTAGAGGTCGTGGACCTGGCCGGCCGCCTGCTCGATTATCTTCCGGAACAGGTCAATAGACATGAAGCCCCGTTGCTGCGGGGGCAGATCCCGGTTGGGGCAGAGGGGGCAGCGGAGATTGCAGTGGCTGGTGGCCTCCACCCAGAGGCGGGAGGGAAAATAGGGGAGGGTGGTCCGCCGGCCCCGAAACGCGGTTCCGATGGCCCACAGGCGCTTGAGATGAGAGAAGGATGTCGGGGGCAAGGGATGATCACACCATGCTGAAATCTAACTGCCCTGTTTTTTAGGCAACGTTGATTGTTTCGCAAAAAGTCGTCATTGCGAGCGGAGCGAAGCAATCCCCTGGGCTAACTAGCTGATTCATGGGGATTGCTTCGTCGCTTCACTCCTCGCAATGACTCCCTTTCGGTCTTTTTGCGAGTTCATCAACGTTGAGGGTTAACTCGTTTCTGACTGCGCGTTACTCAATAAATTTCCGATGCCAGACGGCGGCATTGATCAGGGCCCAGAGAAGGTGGTTGTGATTATGGACCCGGTCCAGGTGCTCGCGGATCAAGCGGTTTAAATAAGGCAGGTCAAGCTGCTCCCGGATCAGGGGGGATTCGTTCAACGAAGAGATCATGTACTCTTTCAAGCCTTCCCGCAGCAGATTCTTGATGGGCAGGCTGTAGCCCTGCTTGCCGCGCTGCACGATGCTGTCCGGCAGCCAGCCCTTGAGGGCCTGGCGGAAGATGGCTTTGGTCTCGAAGCCTTTCAATTTCCAATCGCCGGGCAGAGAGGCGGCGAATTCTACCACCCGGTGGTCCAAAAAAGGGACCCGGATTTCCAGGGCGTGGGCCATGCTCATTTTGTCCACCTTCATGAGCACCGAATCCGGCATGACGAAACGCAGGTCCAGGTAAATCTCCCGGTCCAGCCGGTCCGGGGAGGGGCAGCCCTCGAGGGCGTGGCGTACCAGGCGAAAGGGATCGACCTCGATCCGCTCCTTGAAGTTTTCCCGGAACAACCGATCCTTCCAGTCGGGAGAAATAAAGTACTGCCAGCGCAGGTGTTCGCCGGCCCGCGGCAGGTGGGACCCTTCCACAAAGCGTTTGATGATGTTCAAGGCCCCCTTCTTCTGGGGCTGGTCGGGCAGGTGCTTGACGGCCCGGTAAATGACCTGCTCCCGGAACCATTCCGGCAGGCGGCGGTAATAGGTGTCGAACTTGCTGGCCCGGAAGCGGTCGTAGCCCACAAAGATTTCATCGCCCCCTTCGCCGGACAGGCAGACGGTGACGTGCTTCTTGGCCTCCCGGCAGACCAGGTAGAGCGGCAGGGCCGAGAGGTCGGTCATGGGTTCGTCCAGATGCCAGACGGCGGCCTCCAGGTCCTGAACGGTCACCTCGGGTATCATCAGGACCGTGTGCTCGGTCTCGAATTTATCAGCTACGATCCGGGCGTAGGGGAGTTCCCCAAAGGAAGGGTCCGGATAGCCGATGGAAAAGGTCCGCAGGGGATCCACACCCAGGGAACGCATGAGGGCTACCAGGGTACTGGAATCCAACCCGCCTGAGAGGAAGACCCCCAGGGGTACGTCGCTGACCAAGTGCAGGCGCACCGTGTCCCGGAGCAGGGTCCGCAGGGCCTCCACGGCCTCGTCGGGAGACGTCCATTCCCGGGTAAACGTTACATCCCAGTAGGAATGGACGGCCGGCCCCTTTTCGGAAAACTCCAGGTAGCAGCCGGGCGGCAGTTTGTGGACACCGGCAAACATGGTTTGGGGACTGGGAACGAATTCATACCCCAGGTAGTCGTAAAAGGCCTGAAGGTTGACGGCCCGGGGCAGGCCGGGGAGGGCCAGCAGGGCCTTGATTTCCGAGGCGAAGGCGAATGTGCCGTGCTGATAATAGTAGTAGAGGGGCTTGATGCCCAAGCGATCCCGGGCGACCAACAGCCGTTTTTTTCGGGCGTCCCAGAGGGCCAGGGCAAACATGCCCCGGAAACGTTCGAGGCAGCGGTCCCCCCACTCTTCGTAGCCATGGACGATGACCTCCGAATCGGATTGGCTGCGGAAGGTATGCCCCTTTTGTAGAAGCTCTTC
>JALOOY010000073.1 GCA_025454185.1 Thermodesulfobacteriota bacterium | reverse complement strand
GGATGAACACGGAGCAGAATATCATCAACTCCATCGACCAGGGTGTAAATTACTTATGGATCGGTCCAGGCATCTTTGGCAGCGACGAGACGATCCTGCCCCAGAAATTCGGTCTGAGCTATGTCAGCACGAACACCTTCTCCATCGATCAGGCCGACTTCATTGATCTCACGGGTTCGACCGTCCGCTTTTCCGTAAAAAATGAATATGCCACTCGAGTTACGCTGAACGGCGCGGCCTTCGAGGGGCAGTACTATCAAGCCAACACCCCCAAGGCCTTCCCCTTCATTACCGGTTATGGGCCGGTCGGAAAAGGAAAAACCTACTTCATTTCCATGAACATCATGGATTGGTGGAAGGATACGGAAGCGGAAGACACCTATGCCCGCACGGAGGTCCTGGTCAAATATATTCGCCAATTGACCAGCCAGGGCTATGTGGCCAAGCACCCGGTCAAGGAGGGCAAAGAAGCGACCTTCCTTTTGCGGCTGGAGGACTATACGCCGGGTGGGGGCATGATGCTCGGCAACCCGCCGGAAACCTGGATCGACCGGCTGGACAACCTGATCTACTTCCTGAAAAAAACCGGTTTGAAGCTGAACATGGCCGTCATCCCCCGCTACGAGCATCCCTGTTTTGGGGAATCCCACAACTGGGGGGATACAGATCAAGGCATACCTCTATTGAAGCGCTACGCTCAATCGGTGCTGGCCGACGGGGGTACGCTAATCACCCACGGATATAAGCACCAGGTTGGTAACGGCCAGGAGGATTTCAGCGGTGGTGATTTTGAGATGTGTTATGATCCCAGCAACCTTGTTTTATGTTATGCGAATCCCAATCAATGCACAGTCTTTTTGCCATTTTCTGAACAAAAAATCCGAACCGATGCCGCCCGGGCCGAAATGGCCGCTCAATTCAGCTTTGCCCCGCTGATCTGGGAAACGCCCCACTATGCCGGCAATCTGGACACCTATCGGGCCGCGGCCGAATCCGGCTTCCAGTTCTTTACCGAATCCGACACCATGCTGTTTCCGAACCGGTTTGGTTACCTGAATCTGGCCCAGGGCCTGATCATGAGCCTCCCGGAGACCGCCTTCGATTTTCGGGACACACCGGACCTGATCGCCCAAATGGAGCCGATCAAAAAGGACCATATCCTGCCCCGGCTGGTCCGCCTGAACGCCCCGTACTACACGTTCTACCACAATACCAATCTGGACCAGTACCAGTCTCTGTTGCGAGTCATCAGCAAGGCCCGTACTTACGATTTATGGTACCCCAGCCTCGAGGAATTCGGGCTATTCTGGAAGAACAAAGAAACGGTTACGGTCGGCTCCGACATCGATCCGGCTCTGAAAAAGATGACCACTCAGGTTGGCGGCGTTTTTGCCGGCTTGACCCTGGTCTTCCGCCTGCCGGACGGGGCTACGCCGGGAACGGTTTTGATCGATGGTTCGCCGGCCGTTTCCACCACCAAAGTGGTTGACGGGGTGCAACTGGTTTACGTGGTTTTGCCGGCCGGAACGCTGCATGTAGAAGTAAATTACAATTGACGGGTTGCTCTTGGGGGTCAGTCCGGGGAAAGCACTTCGATAAACTTAAAGCCATGAGCATTGTCGATTGGCGGGAATCCAGTAATCTCAAATATTCTGGACCCGGCCTTCCCCAAGAGGATTGGCCGGGATGTTTCTTGGGAGACGGGCCGAAGCTCGCTCAGGGCTCCAGGTATTCCAGGGAAAACGCTACTACGTGTTCAAAATAACGGCGCACCTCGGCAATCTGCCGGCCGATGCGCTCCCGTGGGGCGGCAACGGCGGCAAAGGGCTCGCCTTCCCGGCTGGTCCGGGTAAAGATTTCCAGGATCACCGCCAGTTCGATCCCCTGGGGTTTGCTTTCCTTGACCTTTTCCAAATACAGGGACCGATAAGGCTCGGCTGGATTGTTTTCACCGGCGCCGTCCTGGACTAACAGCCAGTTGATCCCCGTGTCCTTCAAAATCGCAAATACGTTCTCGGCATAGATGCGGGGGGCCGTCCGGCTCCTGAAAAAGCTGCTCACGGCGACCGGTCGCTGCGGGTCCACCTTGCGGATACGCTCCACCATCAATTTCAGATAACCGTTATACAGACCGATCCGGTCCTCCGTTCGCCAGTTCAGGTCATCGATTTCGTCCGGGATGTAGTACCCGGCCAGGGCGGCGTCCTGGCCGAATTTTTTATGCACCTGCTCCAGCAGGCGTTCGTTGGCCGCTGCCCGCAGATAGAAAAAATTCTCCAGTACATCCAGGGGGGCCGGGATCTGCCGCCAATAGGTGGTTTCCTGATAGAGTCCGAGAAAGACCTTCAGGCCGGATTCCCGGGCCGCCTGGAAAATCTTTTCCAGGAAAGGCAGTTTCTCGTGATTTTCGAGCTCCAGGTCGGCAAAAACTCTGCCTTTCTCGGCGCTCCATTGCAGAAAAAGGGTGTCCATATTCTCTTTTCGCAGCTTCTGAAAAAGAGTCCGCCAGTAGGCCTCGTCCCGAGCCAGGTTGTCCGTCCCCGGCTGAAGAAAGATTCCCTTGACGCCCGGCAGGTCCCGGACGGTCAATGGTTCGGCCCCCGCCGGCGCCCCGGGCAGGAGAATGGTCTGGACCAAAAAAAGGAGCAGGGTCGATCGGAGCAGAAAACGGTTCACGTTCTGATTTCCTTCTTGTGCATGGCAGCGGTTACAGGGCAAAACTCAAGCCCACAAAAAATCCCTCAAAATCATGGTGGGTCATACCGGCCGGCAGGTATTCGAACCACCCCCACTTATACCCGAAAAACCCTTCCACGTACCAGCGGTCTACCGTGTATCTTCTTTCCCCTTCCCAAAACCGGGCGCTGACCCCCAGGCCGATCTCCCGGTAACAGCCCACCGGGTTCTGATTGGTCTCGTAGCGGTAATCCCCTAAAATTTGCGGGGTAATCCATAGTTGCTGCCAGGGACGCCAGGTGATCCCCAGCCGGCCTTCTACGTAAAAGACCCAGCGGGTGGGATCCTGCAGGAAATAGCTCGCTTCCCCATAAAGCCGCGGGGCCAGCCACCAGTTGCGGCCGCCTTTGGGAGGCTGGTCCCAATCCAGGGAAAGGCGGTTGCGCCAGAGCCAGTTGTCCTCCGCGTTTTTTCCGATTTTGAACAGCCGTTCGAAGGACGTATAATAATTCTGGAGGCCCAGCGGTTTGTAGGCCACCCCTACCGCCCCTTGATAGGAGTCCTCGTCCGGGGCCCAGGAATCGGGTTTGAAATTGCCCAGGAAGCGGGCAAAGACGTCAAACTGTCTTTCATCCCGGAATCCGATGACCGGGGGCCGATAGCTGAGCTGAGCCCCGAACTGGGAGGGTATGGCCCCGTTGAAGATCGTCCCTGCCCCCCCCTTGACCAGGTCGGTCTTACCCATATAAAACTCAGCGCCCCAGGCTTTGTTCAGCTTGGTGTATTCCTTTTTCATATCCTGCATTTCATCGTATTCTTTGACATACTTGGCGCCGGTCAGGTAGAGGAGCTTGTCCGCGTAGATATCGATGGCCCGGGCGAATTTACTCTTGGCTTCCTTGTTCTTCACCAGCTTCAAATACCCGTAGCCCGCGTTGCGGGTTGTATTCAAATCACTGGGATAGGTCTCAAGTTCCTTTTCCCAGGCCTCCAGGGCCTCGGGACGCTTGTCCACGGCCCAGAGCACAAACCCCAGGTCCCGGAAAAATTCCGGCCGGGGCTGGGGCGTGTTTTTCAAGTAATGTTCGAAATCCTTTTCCGCCTCCTCATATTGCGCATGGCGATAATAGGCCAGCCCCCGCAAATAATAAGTCTCCTGCTCTCCGGCGGCCTGCTGAATACTGCGGGAAAATCGTTCGATGGCGTCCTGGAGCTCGCCCTGGGCCAGCCGACAAATCCCCATAATCTTCTCCGCCTCCGCCGCCATTTCGGCCGGGGGCCCCTGGCCCAGAAAGGCTTCTATTTCCGTTTGGCTCCCCTCGGGACAGTTCAGGCGTTGCAAAGTTTTCAGCCGGAACAAGGTCCAGGCCTGGTCTTCCCGTAGAGCCTGCGCTTCCCCGGCGGCGGTCAGCCCTTCTGTGAAACGGGACTGTTCGAACAACAGATAAGCCCGGGTGGATTCATAGGCGCTGCGTTCTTCGGGGGTCGCCCGGCCGGTCCCCGATTGCTCCAGATGGGTCAAGGCCAATCCCGTTTCTCCCAGTTTATAATAGGCAAAGGCCAGATATAAATGGGCGGCAGGCTGCTGCCGGGCCGCCTTTTCCAGTAACGGGATCGCGCGCCGGTATTCCCCTAAAGCGTAAAGGGTCAACCCTTTTTCATAGTGTACGGGCAAGGACGTCGGGCACTGTCTTTCCAGCCGTTCCAGCCAGTCGAGGGCCTCTTTTGGCTTCTTTTGGTCGAGGTAGATGGTACTGATCGACAAAAGGATGTCGCAGCGTTGGGCACCCTCCAGTTCAGGAAAATCCAGCACGGTTAGGAAGGCGGAGAGGGCTTCGTCCGAGCGGCCCCGCACCCAGAGGACTTCCGCCCATTCCCGATTCCATAAGGGGGCCGGAGTCTCCCGAACCAGGGCCTCCAGTTGTTTCAGGTACAGATCATCCCGCTGCGTGAGTCGGTAAACCTGAGCCAGCTCATAGGAGGCGGTGGGCCGCCAGCGTGGCCCCGAGGCGGGGTGCTCCAGGACCTGCCGGAGGAGCCTCTCTCCCTCCGGATAGCGTTGCTGCTGTTTCAATAGATAATAGAGGTCCAAGGCCACCCGGGGATCGAAACGGGCTGCCAGGATCCGCTCATACCCGGCCTGGGCCTCTTCGAGACGGCCGGTTTTACGCGCCGCCTCGGCTGCCAGCCCCAGGTATTCGGCCCCGGAAGGCTCCCCCGCCAGGGTCTTGCTGAGCCCGTACACCTTTTCTTCCTGTCCCAGTTGCTGGTAGGCCGCGATCAGCTCTTTTTTTACCAGCGCCGCCAGGGCCGGCGAAGTCCGTTTATCGGCCAGCAGGGTCTCCCCGGTCCCCGCCAACCGCTCCCACTCCCTTGCTTCCCGCCAGGCCTGCAGCAGGAGGCGGGCCGTTTCCTCGTCCCATTTATCCCGCAGGCTTTCCTGGAAATAAGGCGCACTCTGGGCGAATTTCTTTCCCTGAATTAAGACCATTCCAATAGCCTTGCGGTTGGCCGCCCGTTGGGCGGGAGTCTTGGACAGGAGCAGGCCCTTCCGGAAATATTCCAGGGCCGTTTCCGGTTGCCGACGTATCAGGGCGATCTGACCCAGACGCTGGTAGGCTTCGCTCAGCAGGGCCGCATCCTGGGTCCGGGCTGCCGCTTCTTCATAGGCCTCGGCAGCCGGGCCCAGGTGTTTCAATCTTTCTTCATAGGCGCCCAGCAGCAGAAAATCTTCCGCCCGGGGTTCACGGGTGACCAGACGTCGGGCCAAAGGGAGGCCGTCGTTCCAGCGTCCGAGCAACAAATAGCCGTTGGCAGCACCCCTAAGGGCTTCCAGGTGATCGGGATCCAGCTCCAGGACCTTTAAAAAATAATCGAGGGCGTTCTGTTTTTCTTTTTTGATGACCGCCAGTCGCGCCAATTCAAGAAGGCTTTCCAATAACAGGGGCTTGGGGGTCCCCGGCTGCCCGGCCAGATTCTGAAACTGGGTCGAAGCGATCTCATGCCGGCCCAGCTTTTTATTGGCTTCGGCAGCCTGGAAAAGGTCCTCCGGCTTTTCGCTTAACACGTAGGCCTGCTGAAAACCGGCGGCCGCCTTTTCATGTTGCCCCAGGGCGGCCTGCGCTTCGGCCAGGGCCCTTAAGGTTTCCGCCCGCTGCCTCGGCGGCGGACTGAGGGTCAAGGCCTGAGAAAAAGCCTGGAGCGCCCCCGATTGATCCTTCAGGGCCCAGAGGGCGTAGCCCCGGGAAAGATGTCCCTGGAAATAATCGGGATAGCTGCGCAGCAGTTGGTCGGCCTGCATCAAAACCTGGCGGGGCTTTCCGGTCCGGTTGTAGATGTCCATCAGGTAATAGCGGGCCAGGTTGTTTCCCGGATCGATTTTCAAGATGGCGTTAAAATAAGCTTCCGCCTGCTCATAATCCTGGCGGTTCAGGCTTGTATAGGCGTTGGAAAATATGGGGTATAATTTGAAAAAAATCCGAGCCCGTTCGGACTCGGAATATTTCTGGCTGGTGATCGGCAGGGGAAAGTCCGGGGGGACGGCGATGGTCTGGGCCGAGACCGTTAAGCCCCCCCCGATAAAAAATACCAACAATCCAATGATGAAAATGATCCGTGGCACGTCTGTCCTCACGAAGAAGGGGATTTGCGGCCTTCCTGCTGAATCCCCAGAATATCTTTTAAATCCTGTTCTTTCAGAAAGCCTTTTTGGATTAATATCTCCCCCAGTCGAGCGCCTGTTTTCTTCTGCACGTCCAGGGCTTCTTCCAGTTGACCGGAGGTCACCAGACGGTTTTCCAGCAGCAGGTCCCCCAGTTTTCTCCGGAAAAGTTGGAGGTCCTTCTCGGTGGGGTATTGGTGCTCCGTCTGGATCCACCCGGGTTCCTTTTTGGTAGTCAGATATTTAAGGTACCATTTTATGGCCAGGGCGGAGGCAAAAAAATTGATCAGGTTTCCATGAAAAATCCGGATCATGGAAAGGAGAGCCATGAACCCGCCATAGAGCCGGTAGACCGTAACGGCCCGATTGATGATCTTCCACAGAAAGAAAAAAAGGACCACCACCGCCAGCTTCCAGAAAATTTCGTCTTTTTGAATCAGGGGCGGAGAAACGAACGAGTCCGAGAAATGCTCCACGACCCCGATGGCGATCCAATAGAGAAAGACAAAATAGCCTAAAAAATTGAAGATGTTGGCGAAGATGGACCGCCGGTCGTTCAACAGGAAATAATTTTTCCCGATCGACTTGTCCCACTTCAAATTTCTCCAGCCCTGGATGCTGATGCCGTAGGTCCAGCGGGCCCGCTGCTTGACCGCTTTCCAGAAATGCTTGGGGAAATATTCCCGGGTGGCGATCAGGTCCTTGACCTTGACCTGTCGCTCGCCCCGTCCGAGCCGTTTCTTCTTGGTGACGATCCTTTCCAGAAACTGGTGCAGGATGATGGATTTCTTTCCATGACGGCTCAGGCGCATGCCGATTTCATAGTCTTCGGTGATCGTCTCGGGATTGAAGA
>JALOOY010000072.1 GCA_025454185.1 Thermodesulfobacteriota bacterium | reverse complement strand
AGATTTCGAGCAGGCGGTGGCGGTGGAAAACGCGGTGCAGGGTCGGCGGGGAGATCTTGGACAGGGGCACCGTTCGAAGGCCTGCAGCGTTTGGGGGGGGAGGCACTTCCAATCCTTTCGTTTGCGGGGTTTGAATGCCGGCATTCGGCGGCGTTCCGGATTGGTTTAGGTTGCCGAATTCTTAAAATATTGTAAGAGATTATCTCATAAGTTTTTAATAAAAAACGGGAAGGATGTCAAGCGAAATTTGCCGCAGGCGGTCGCGTCCCAAACGGTCACCTTGAACCATTTTCCGGTGATCACCGGCGGAGGACAGCCGGTCTTAAGGACTTGACAAATTCTCTGATTTTGAAATACTACCGCTATGATCAACGAACTGCAATCCTTGGCCGACCGCTACCATTTGTCTTCGGTGTATGCCTTCGGGAGCCGGGCCGAAGAAACGGCTGGGCGCCTGAAGGGATTTTCGGCTGCCGCAGACGCCCACTCTTCGGACCTTGACATCGGGGTCCAGCCGGAGCCTGGGCGGAGCTTGGGGGCTGAAGAGCGTGTGGAACTGGCCCTGGCCCTGGAGAAACTCTTTGCGGTCCCCCGGGTGGACTTGGTAGTGCTGCCGGAGGCCAGGCCGTTTCTGGCCCTGGAGGTGGTCAAAGGGGAACTGCTGTACTGCCGTGATTACGACCGGCAGGCCGAGGACGAACTGTATATTTTGAGAAGAGCCGGGGACCTGGCCCGCTTTGAAAAAGAAAGGCGCCGTCTGATATTAGAGGAGGGAGGGCGATGACCCCGGGTCTGTTGCGGGAGAAAGTCATCGCCGAGCGCAGCGGCTGGATCCGGGAGATGCTGGACCGAATAAACGCCCTGCCTCTGGAATCTTACGAACAATTCACAGGGGATTTGCGCAATGTGGGTGCGGCGGAATCCTATCTGCGCCGGGCACTGGAGGCGCTGCTGGATCTGGGGCGTCATATCCTGGCCAAGGGGTTCGGTTTGGCGGTTCCGGAGTACAAGGAAATTGCCCAAAAACTTACCGCCCAGGGCATTCTGAACGAAGCGGATGGGAGCCTTCTGGAAAAAATGGCCGGCTATCGAAACCGGATGGTCCATTATTACCAGGAAATCTCCGGTAGGGAGCTCTACGAGATCTGCACCCGAAAACAAGGCGATCTGGAAGCCCTGCTGGCGGCCCTCCTGAAATGGCTTAACGCTCATCCGGAGAAAATCGACCGTTCGGTATAAACCAGGATACCCGTCTTTTTGTCCAGCATCCAGCATCCAGTATCCAGCATCCAGTATCGTTGTTCGTCTTTATCCAGAATCCAGCCCGCTGTCCTTCATCACCGCGTCGCTCTTTTCGTCCTTTTCCTGGCGCTTGTGCTCCCCGGTGCGGACTTCCCGGCGCAGGAGCTTGCCCACCTTGGATTTGGGCAGCATATCGCGAAATTCGACGTATTGGGGGATTTTATAGGAGACCAGACGCTCCCGGGCCCACTTGATCAGGTCGTAACCGGTGATGCCCTTGATGTCCTTCTTGAGCACCACGATGGCCTTGATGCGCTGGCCCACCTTGGGGTCGGGGATGCCCACCACGCAGGACTCGATTACGGCCGGGTGCTCCTGGAGCACGGCCTCGATCTCCGAGGCCGATACCCGGTAGCCCTTGTGTTTGATGGTGTCCACCGTGCGGTCCACGAAGAAGAGGAAATCCTGCTCGTCCAGCACGACCATGTCGCTGGTGCGGTAAAACAGCTTTCCCTCCAGGGTGACGAAGGCCTCGGCGGTTTCCTCGGGTTTGTTCCAGTAGGCGCCCACCATGGGGTCGGAGTGGACGAGCAGTTCGCCGGATTCCCCCCGGGGCAGGACCGTCAGGGTCTGGGGGTCGGTCACCCGGACCTCTTTGCCCGGCAGGACCCGGCCCATGCTCCGCGAGGGCGCCGGCTGATCGGTGGGGGCCATGGCGATGCCCCCGCAGGTCTCGGTGGCGCCGTAGCCTTGAAAGATGGGCTGCCGGAAGCGCTGGTTCCAGCGCTTTTCGATTTCCAGGGGCAGCACGTCGCCGCCGCAAAAACAGAATTGCAGCGAACTCAGGTCGTACTGCTCCACCCGGTCGTGTTCCAGGATCATGCGGTACAGGGCCGGCACGCCGATCATGGTCTTGGCCCGGAAACGCTGGACGGCGTGCATGAGGGCGTCCAGTTTCACCTTGGGGAAGATCAGCAGGGTCCCGCCGAAAAAGATGGTGCCCAGGCTGCAGGTCTGGCCCAGGATATGGAAGAGGGGCGCCCCGCCGGCAATGACGTTCTGGTCCATGGGAAACAGGGGCGCGCTGGTGGCGAGCTGTTCCTCCGTGCTGCCCAGGTAGAGCCGGTGGCCGATGGGCACACCCTTGGGGTGTTTGGTGGTGCCGCCGGTGTAGAGAATTTCGGCCATTCCGTCTCCGCCCCCCCGGAGGGGGGGAACGGTATGCTGGGGGGCGGAAAGGAGGCGGCGCAAGGAATGGACCCCCGGTCGGCGTTCCACGGCGCCGCGGGGGACCACGTCGAAGGCCCAGCCCAGCAAGCGCTTCCAGACCGGGAGCAGGTCGGCCAGGTTGGTGACGATGATGGTCTTCAGGGGCGTGGAATCCAGGACCTGCTGCACATAGCCGAAGTTGCGGTCGGCACAGAAGACGGCCACCGCGCCGGTATCGTTGGCGATATAGGCCAGGTCCCGGGCCGTATAGATCGGGGTGATCGGCACCGGGACCGCCCCGATCCACTGAACGGCCAGCCAGGCCAGGACCCACTGGGCGGAATTGGGCAGGTACAGGACCACCCGGTCCCCCTCCCGGAGCCCCAGTTGGTGCAGGCTCACGGCCAGGGACTGTACTTGGTGCAGGACCCAGTCGTAGGAGTAGGGCGTGCCCAGGTAGACCAGGGCGGCCTTACGCGGGGTCTTGCCGGCCTGTTCCTGAAAGGCCGCGCAGGTGTGGGCTTTTTCAGTGTTCATTTTTCACCGCAAAGGCGCAAAGTGCGCAAAGGAATGTATCTGCCGGTGCCAAAAAAAAAACGGCACCGGTCTTGGAAGCCATTATCTGATTGTTCATTGATATTTTTCATTGAACTGATTGACCAGGCGAACGATTCCGTTGCGCATCAGGGGAACATTGAAATTGAAGAGCAGACCCAAAGGGTAGCCGGAAATTTTGAGATAAGTCAGCAGTTGGGCCTTGTGAATGGGTTCAATTACATCGACGGCCTTAAGCTCCAGAATGATCTGATTGTCCACAAGGATATCTAATCGGTAGCCGCAGTTCAAAGAATGCCCCTTGTAAAGCAGCGGTAATGTCTTCTGCCTCTCAAGGGGTATCCTTTGCTGATTTAACTCCCAGCACAGCGCTTCTTCATAAGTGGATTCAAGCAATCCCGGACCCAAGGCCTTGTGCACTTCGACCGCTGCGCCAATAATCATATTACTCAACGGATTGATTCTCATCAGCCTACACTCAAATCCAGGTTCTCAAACCAATCTTCTTCTGCGGCCGATCCTTTTCGGCCGTCTTCCAATTCCTTGGCGCCCTTTGCGCCTTTGCGGTGATATTCTAAACCCCGAAGTAGGCCGAGACCACCTCCGGGTTCTCCATCAGTTCTTTACTGTTGCCGGACATGGTCAGCATGCCGTTTTCGATCACGTAGCCCCGGTCGATCATGGGCAGGATGGGCCGGGCAAACTGTTCGCTGATCAGGATGGTCACCCCGGTTTCCCGGCGGATGGTCTTGATGGCGGCCAGTAATTTGGTCTGCATGGCCGGGCTCAGGCCCAGCAGGGGCTCGTCCAACAGGAGCAGGACCGGGCGGACCACTAAAGCCATGCCGATGGTCAGCATCTGCTGCTCGCCGCCGCTCAGGAAGCCGGCCTTCTGGTTCTTATGGCCGGCCAGGTTGGGGAAAAGGCCGAAGACAAAATCGACGGTTTCCCGGACCTCCTGGCGCCGGCGCAGGTACCCGGCGATGTGCAGATTTTCCAGGACGTCGCTTTCCGGAAAGATGGGATGCCGCTCCCGGCAGAGGACGATGCCTTTTTGTACACGCTGCTCCGGTCGGGCGCTGCTGATGTCTTCCCGGTTCAGCCAGACCTCGCCCAGGATGGTCAGCCGCTCCCCCCCTTTGCGCTTTTCCTTGATCTGGATGTCCTGAATCAGGCCGGAAATGGTGTTCATGAGGGTGGTTTTCCCGGCGCTGTTGGAGCCGATGACGGCCACGATTTCCCCGGCCTGCACCTCCAGGCTGAAATCGTTCAGGGCCAGGGCGTTTTCGTAGAAGACCATCAGGTGTTTGACTTGGAGGAGCACGCGATCTCCCTTTTTCACCGCAAAGCCGCAAAGGACGCAAAGAACAAGATTTTTTCATTGGCGGACAAAGCCGCCAATAAAAAAACTTTCATCGTTTCGCCTACCCTAATCCGCTCCAAGGGGTACCTCTCCTAAGAAGAGATTTCATGAAATCGGTTTTTCCGATTTTATGATAAATAAAGTTCTTGGCGTCTTTTGCGCCTTTGCGGTGAATAAAATCTTCATAAAGGCTAGCGGGTTAAGGTTGTTTTCAGCCTTCTCCTTCCGTCCCCAGATAAGCCTTCCGGACCTCATCGCCCTGCATGACCTGCTCGGGCCGGCCGTCGGCGATCTTCTGGCCGAAGTTGAGCACGATGACCCGGTCGGCGATGCGGAATAGTTCCCGCAGCCGGTGCTCGATCATGAGGATGGTCTTGCCCTCGGTCTTCAGCTTTTCGATGATGGGCAGGATGCCGGCCACCTCGGCCAGGCTGAGGCCGGAAAAAAGCTCATCGAGAATGATCAGGTCGGGGCGCAGGGCCAGACATTTGGCCAGCTCGAGGCGCTTCAGGTAGCCGTGGGGCAGGGCCCCGGCCGGCTTGTTGATCACCGCCGAATCCCGTTCGAAGCCCACTTCCTCCAGCAGGTCTTTGGCCACGGCGTCGCGGTCGCCGTACTTCCCGCCGGAAAGCTGTTTCACCCGGGGGGAGGCCAGGGGAATGATCATGTTCTTGAAGGCCGGCAGGTGGTAAAAGGGGCGGACCATTTGAAAGGTGCGGGCCAGGCCGAGCTGACTGATTTTATAGGGCATACAGCCGGTGATCTCCCGGTCCCGGTAGCGCACCGTGCCGCTGTCCGGCCTGATGAAACCGCTGATCAGGTTGACCAGGGTGGTCTTGCCCGACCCGTTGGGGCCGATGATGCCCAGCAGTTCCCCCGGCTGGACCAGGAAGCTGATGTCGTCGACGGCCTGGACGCCGCCGAAGCGTTTGGCCAGGCGGGCCACGGTCAGGATCGGCGCGCTCATTCGTAGTCCACCTTCACCTTACGCTCGAACTGCTGGTATTTGCGCTGGATGTAATGGAACAGCCCTTCGGGCAGGGCCACGATGAAGACCGTCAGGGACAGGGCGTAGATGACGATGCGCAGCCCCCCCAGGCCCCGCAGTACCTCGGACAGGGGTACCAGGATAAAGGCCCCCAGCAGAGGGCCGGCCATGGTGCCCATGCCGCCCACCACGGCGGCGGCGATGGGCAGGATGGAATAGTCCAGGGCAAAGACGGGCATGCCGACGAACATGTAGGAATGGGTCATGAAGGCCCCGGCAAAGGCCCCCACCGAGCCGGCCAGGAACAGGGCCTGGGCCTTGTACCAGTAGATATTGATCCCGGCGCTCATGACCGAACGGTCGTTGTCGCTAATGCCCTTCAAGATCAAGCCGTAGTCGGCGTTCAAGAGGCGCCGGAAGGCGAAGAGGGCGGCCCAGGCCGCGGCCAGCCCGAGGTACAGCTCCAGCCAGCGGCCGGGGTAGGAGGCCAGGCCGCTGATCCCTTCGGTGCCCCCGAAAATCTTGGTGGCCTCGATGATGCGGACCAGCATCAGGGGCAGCACCAGGGTAATCATGGAGAAATAGATCCCCCGCAGGCGCAGCACCGGCAGCAGAATGAAAGTACAGAGTGCCCCGCCGAGCACGGTGCTGACGGGAATGGTCAGCCAGATGGGCCAATGGAAATAGTGATTCAGAATACCCGTCAGGTAGGCGCCCATGCCGAAGAAGAGGGCCTGCCCCAGGGAGACCATGCCGGCCGCCACCAGGAAATCCCAACTGATGGCCAGGAGGGCAAAGACCGCCGTGGAGATCAACACCTTCTGCCAGTACGGCCCCACCGTTACCGTGAGCAGGAGCAGGACCAGGATGGGCAGGAGGCGGGGGGCCAGCAGGTAGAGCAGGTCCCAGCCGGAAGCCAGGGCGAAGAGGTCTTCGGTGCGGGCCTTGACCCCGCGGTCTATGCGTTCTTTGCGGATGTACATAAAAAATCAAGTCTCACCGCAAAGGCGCAAAGAGCGCAAAGGATAAAGATTTAATAATGGCCGGTTCGGCCATTATTAAACAAATATTCTTCTTTGCGTCCTTGGCGTCTTTGCGGTGTGAATTTTTTAAATCCTTTCTTCCAGCTCCTTCTGGCGGCCGAAAAGGCCCGAAGGTTTCAGGGCCAGGATGGCCAGGATGGCCACCAGACTGACGATCATGATCCAGTGGGGTTCCAGATAGGTGGAGGTGATCATCTGGGCGTAGCCGATCAGAAAGCTGGCCACGATAACCCCCACCGTGCTGCCCAGCCCGCCCACGATGCAGACCGCCAAGGCGTTGATCAGCACATCGTAGCCCCCCTCCACGGAAATGGTACCCAGGGGCAGGATCAGGATGGCGGCCAGGGCCGACAGCCCGGCTCCGAAGGCCACGCTCAGCATGGCCACCCAGTCCGCATTGATGCCCAGGGACAGGGCGGTCCGTTCCTCCTGAGCAATGCCGCGAAAGGCCAGGCCGATCTTGGTGTAACGGGTGAAGGCCCAGAGGAACAGGGCCACGGCACAGCCCAACCCCACGATGAGCAGCCGCTGGTAGTCCACGAAGACGCCCCCGATTTCCAGACTGCCGTCGATAAAGACCGGCAGGTTGTACTCGAAGCCGATGAAACCGAGGTAGCGGAAGATCTCGAGCATGGCCAGCCCGATGCCGAAGGTGGCGATGACCTCGGAGATGACCAGCCCCCGGATACGCAATAGAACGACCCGGTAGACCAGGGCCCCCAGGACCATGGTAATGACCAGGGAGCCCAGAATCGCCAACCCGTAAGGCAATTTCAGGGTGTTCAACAGTATCCAGGTCCCGTACCCGGC
>JALOOY010000549.1 GCA_025454185.1 Thermodesulfobacteriota bacterium | reverse complement strand
TGGGCAGCCTGGTGCGGGCCTTGCCGGGCCATCGCCCCGGTAGTGGAAGAGCTGGCGGTGCAATACGAAGGCCGGGTCAAAATCGGCAAACTCAATGTGGACGAGAACCCCAAGACCCCCGGGCAGTACGGCATCCGGGCCATCCCGACCCTGATCCTGTTCAAAGGAGGCACCGTGGCCGAACAGATCACCGGGGCCGTTTCCAAATCCACCCTGGAAAACGCCATCAAGAAGGTGATTTAGGGTAGCGAAAACGATGGAAGCGACAACCCATGACGTGATCATCGTCGGCGGAGGTCCGGCGGGGCTGACCGCCGGCATCTACGCCCGGCGATCGAAGCTGGAGGCCTTGCTGATCGAAAAAATGGCCCCGGGCGGGCAGGTCCTGAGCACCCATTGGGTGGATAATTACCCTGGATTCCCCGAGGGAATTGCCGGGTTCGATTTGAGCGATCGCATGCGCCAGCAGGCCGAACGTTTCGGCTTGGCCATTGTCTCCGATGAAATCACCGGCGCCTCTCTGGAAGGGCCCGAAAAAGTGATCCGCGGGGTGGAACGGGAATACCGGACCCGGGCCGTCATCGTGGCTTCCGGAGCAGTCTGGAAAAAATTGGGGGTCCCGGGAGAGGAACGGCTGGCCGGCCGGGGTGTATCCTACTGCGCCACTTGCGACGGGCCATTTTATCAGGACCTGGAAGTAGCCGTAGTGGGCGGGGGCGACAGCGCGGTCCAGGAGGCCGTTTACTTGACGCGCTTTGCCAAAAAGGTTTATTTGATCCATCGCCGCGACCAACTGCGGGCCTGCCGCATCCTGCAGGAAAAGGCCCTCTCCCATCCGAAGGTGGTGCCCTTGTGGAAACGGTTGGTGGAATCCGTGGAGGGCACCGACCAGGTCGAGGCCCTGCGCCTGAAGGGCCCGGACGGGCTGGTCCCGGAGACCCTGCCGGTGCAGGGGGTTTTCGTCTACGTGGGGATTCAACCCAATACGGAGTGGCTCCGGGATTTGGTGCCGCTGGATCCCCAGGGCTTTATTCCTACGGATGACCGCATGGCCACCCAGGTACCGGGGGTCTTCGCCGCGGGGGATGTTCGTAAAAAAATGGTTCGCCAAATTTCTACCGCCGTAGGCGACGCCGCTACGGCCTTGCTGGCGGCGGAACACTATCTGGAAAATTCATGATGAGAAGCGATGCCAAGATGCCGCTGAGGGCCGGCCGGAGCTGGCTGGTCCTGGGGCTGTTGCTGTTCGGGCTGGGGGGCTGCGGCTGGTTTTCGAGCGACACCAAGAATGAGCCGGAGGGGAGTGCGGAGGCCCTGATCCAGGAAGGCCTGGACGCCTACCAGCGAGCAAAGTATGAAAAGGCCGTGGAGGCCTTTCAAACCCTTAAGGACCGCTACCCGTATAGTCAATACGCCATCCTGGCGGAATTGAAATTGGCGGACAGCTATTATCTGAATAAAGACTACGAACTGGCCGCCGCCGGCTACAAGGAATTTGAAAGGCTGCACCCGGCCAACGAGGTCATACCCTATATCGTCTTTCAACAGGCCATGAGTTATTTCAAACAGATGCCCACGATCGACCGCGACCAGTCCCGGACCAACCTGGCGGTAAAGGAATTCGACCGGCTGATCAAGAGTTTCCCCCAGAGTGAATACGTTCCCCAGGCCAAGGCCAACCGGGACGAGGCCTTGAAAAACCTGGCCACCCATGAATTTTTGATCGGTGAGTTCTATTTCAAAAAGGGGGATTGTCAGGCTGCCCTGGGGCGTTTTGCCTTCATTGATAAAAATTATCCGGACATCCCTCCACCGCCCAAGATGGCCGGCTACCGGGAGATCTGCCAGAAGAAAATCACGGCGGGGAAATAAAGCGGGGAAATGACAGCCGGGTAATCCGGTCTCAGGGAGTTCCCCTGCCGCAAAGACCGCCCAAAATAAAATGGCGGAGAGAGAGGGATTCGAACCCTCGGTAGAGGTTTCCCCCTACACTCGCTTAGCAGGCGAGCACCTTAAGCCTACTCGGTCATCTCTCCGTGTTCTGAATGGCGGAGGGAGAGGGATTCGAACCCCCGTTCCCCGGAAGGAAAGCGGTTTTCAAGACCGCCGCCTTAAACCCCTCGGCCATCCCTCCTCCGGCATGGTCGTGCCTCTCGATAATTGTAGGTTCTTTACCCTTCTGAGTGGGTGGCTACTACGTGTGGCAGCCCCTAATCCATTCAAGCTATCTGAGCCGGCAGGTCCCGGCCAAAGGGTTTTCCATATGGCTTTTGCCGCCGGGCAACATGTCGCAGGGGCCTGCTTCATAATAAATTTAACTGCTTCTGCCCGGTTTTCCGCTCCGGACTACCTTTGGAAAACCCTTTGGCCGGGACCTGCCGGCTCTACCCGATATAGCGGTTTCCCACTCAAAAGGGTGAAGCGTCAAATTGTATTTCTACCACAATCCGAACCTCCTGTCAACCGGAAGAGGCCTTTTTACCTCCGAGGCGCATGCCGATTATGCCGATTTCATAAAGAAAATATAGGGGTAGCGCCATGAGCATGAGGTTGAAGGCATCGGGGGTCGGGGTCAGCACGGCCGAAAGCGTAATGATGATCAGGAGCGCATAACGCCGGTTGCGGGTAAAAACCGTAATCGGCACCAGGCCGAGGCGGCCCAGCAGGACCATGACCAGTGGCAGTTCGAAGACGGTCCCGAAGGCCAGGATGAAGGTCAGGCAGAAGGATATGAATTTACGGACGGAGATGAGGGCTTCCAGGCTCTGGTTTTGAAAACCCAGCAGGAATTTTACACCGTAGGGCAGGGTTACCAGCAGACAAAACCCGGCTCCCAGGTAAAAGAGGAAAACAAAACCGAACCAGTAGCCGTAAAGCATTTTTCGGGTGAATGGCGCGAAAACGGCCTGCAGGGCGGCCAGGACCTTAAAGAGGATAAAGGGGATGCTGACGATCAGACTCAAGGCCAGGGCGATGTGCAGCAGGGCCCAGAAGGTCTCGGTCAGGGCATAATAGGCCAGGGTGACGCCGGTGTGGCGTTGGAGAAAGTCCAGGACGTCCCGGGCCAGGACATAGCCGGCCAGGGCCAGGCCGAATACCACCACGGCCATCTGGACCAGGGAGCGGCGCAGTCGCTCCAGGAAGGCGATGACCTGATCCCGGTTTTCGAACATTTCAGCGATGGGC
>JALOOY010000071.1 GCA_025454185.1 Thermodesulfobacteriota bacterium | reverse complement strand
AGTTTCTCGGAAAGCTCCAGTTCTCTCTTAAGATAATGAGCGGCCAGGTCGTCCCGTTCCTGGCTGGCAAAATAACGGCCCAGATTCCCCAGCGTGTAGGCCTGGCCGGGGAGATCGCCCAGGCGAACCTTCCGAGCCAGCGCCCTTTGCAGGTGCAGTTCCGCCTGGTCCATCTGCCCCAGATCGAGGGTGGTCACTCCCAGAGTATCCTCGACCCTGGCGATCCAATAGTCATCCAGTGTCTGTTGAAAAAGCCCGAGGGCCCGGTTCAATTCCGCCAGGGCCTCCGCGTTCCGGCCCAGTCGCCGGAGCGCCAGGGCCTGCAGGTGCCGGGCCTCCCCCTTTAGAGCCGGCAGAGCCAGTCTATCCAACAAGGGTTTCAAACTTTTTATTCTTTGCAAGGCCTGGTGGTTCAGTCCCCGCTCCGAGAGGCTCAGGGTCCGGCCCAAACCGGCACAGCAACCCAGATAGAGCAGGGGAGGCTGGTGTTCTCTGGCTATTAGGGGAATTACCTTCTCCAAGGCCTCTTCCGCCCCCGGGTAGTCGTAACCTGCCATTCGCCGATACCCGGACAGCAGCAGCAGCAGACCCTGCCCCTCCGGACCCTCGGGCCAGGTTTCCCCTGAACTTCCAGCGGGCCCAAAGCCCTCCAATTCCTCCCGATCCGGGGAGCCGGATTCGGCCAGTCGCCGCATCGTGCGCAGCAGGCGGTCCTTTTCTTCCAGGGCTGGCGAGGCCAGGTATATGCGGATGGTAGCAAACATATCCATACCCTCCCAAAAAGAACGGGGGCTTAATGGGAAAACAAGTTGACTTATGGATACGGGCCGGGATTAAAGGGAATTATACACCATCTGACGAACAGGTAACAGGAGGTATTGTTTTATGGGCGGCTCGGCTGGGAGTACAGCGCTCAATCCCGGGGGGGCGGCGGCTGACGATGCTGGCGCCGGATGTAGGCCTCGATGCGGGGGCGGAGCAGAAGGACCAGCAGGACGACCAGCAGGGAAACTCCGATCACGATCCCCAGGACCAGGTAGTTCCGCTCCCGGGCCAGGTGGCCCTGCCAGGTAAGCAAGGCCGTGCCCAGAAAGCGGCCTACGGTGGAAATCACCAGAAATTCCTTCAACCCCATGTGCCCCAGGCCCAGGATGTAACAGAGGTAGTCCTTGGGGAACCCGGGGATTAGAAACAGGAGGAAGGCGATAAAGGCCCCTTTGTGGGCCATGAGGTAGTCGAAGCGGTCGATGAGCGAAGGTTTGATGATCCGCTCCACCACCGGCCGCCCTACCCAGCGGGAAAAGACAAAGGCCAGCCAGGAGCCGAGGCCCAGTCCAATGGTGGAATAGAGCAGGCCGAAAAAATTCCCGAAGAGAAACCCGCCCAGAAAACCGGTGACTTCACCGGGGATCGGCGCGAAAAGGACCTGAAAAATTTGTACACTGATGAAGATCAGGGGCGCCACGGCCCCGAAGGACTTGATGAATTCAGCCAGCCGTTTCCGGTCTAAGAAGAACAGGTAGAGATCGCTGTGGTAAATGAGGACGTAGAGGATCAGGACAAACAGGACCAGGAAGGCGGCGCTGATCCCGATGGTTTTCTTCATGCCGACGTCATCCCGTCACCTTTTCCTGAATGCGGCTGCGGATCTCGGTAAACGCTTCCAGAAGGGCCCGGTTCATGGCCGACTGCTCCCGGCTGTCCCGGACCAGGGGCTCCAGGTGTTCATACAACCGACGGACCTGGCCGATTACCGTCTTCAGGGTGGCTTGCTGGACATCCAGGTCCCGGTTCATCTGTTGATAATCTCCCCGCACCTTCTCCACGGCTTCTTGAAATTCCAAATACTTCAGCGTCTGGCCGGACAAGAACTGCTCTACCGCCTCCGGCAGCGAACGGAGCCGTTCCAATTCCTGTTGCAGCCGCTCCTCGTCCTGGCCCTGTTTGAACAATTCCCCGGCCAGGGAGCGGACGATCTCCCGTACGGACTCCACCCGGTTCAAGGGCGCGCCGGCCCCCGGTCCGGGATCGGCAAACCATTTGCGGACCGGTGCGGCCTGCACCAGGGTTTTCTGGATACTGCGGTTTATTTCCCGGACCTGAAAATCCTGGTCGGCCTGCAGGGTTTTCAACTGCCCCAGGGCATTTTTCAACGGTAACAGGCCCTCCAGGATCTGCCCGCCGAAACGGGTTTGTTCCCGCACCAGGAGGGCTAATTCCTGGAACTGACCGCTGAACCAGCGCAGATGTTCCAGCAGGCGGTCGGCCAGCTCCTCCAGTTCCTGGAGCGCCTCTCCGGCCTGTCGGCAGGCCGGACGGAGAGCTTCCAAGTCCCGGAATATCCCTTCCCCCCCTCCCGGGGCCGGCCGGCCCCTTGGGGGACCGGCTGGCTCGGACGCGGTTTCCGCCGCAAAGGAGGCCGGTGGGGAAACTTTTTCCTGGAATTGGAGGACCTCCGTTTTCAGGCGATCGCTGATGACCCGAATGTCCCCGAAGACTTCGGCCAATTCTTCCGGTTTTTTTCCTCCCTGGACGGAGGCGATGAAGGCGTTGAGCGACAGGAGGTTCATCTGCTCGTTTAGAGAATTCACCGTGTCCAGAAGCATCTCCAGGTCCGGAGGCAGGGGGGTCGTTCCGGGGCTTCCTCCCGGAATACCGGGTGGAGCGCCGCCCGGGTCCGGTCGTTCCTCGGCCTCCGGTGTGGGGGCTTTGACCCGCTCCGTCAGTACCCGGATCAGGGAATCGACATTTATTTTTACCAGGGGCTGCAGCCCTTGATGGAAACGACGCAGCCCCTCGACCAGGTCCTGGGCTTCCTTCGACTTGTCCCGCCAAGCCCCGGAGGAGGTCTGGAAGCCCGGTGGGCCGGCTTCGTATACCTCGAAGGTCCGTTCCAGCCATTTCCCGCAGGTTTCCAGGTGTTCGGCCAACGTCTTCTGATTGGCCAGGATCTCCTGCAGATGGTCCTGTTTTTTTTCACCCTGAATGAGGGTCGTCCGCGCCAGGTCGAGAAGCTGGCGCCGCCCCTGCTCCTTTTGCTCCAGCAGACCGATCGCTTCGCTCACGGCGCCCGCCAGCTCTTCCTGGTCCCGTTTCAGGAAATGCCGGCCGGTGGCCAGCTCACGGGCCAGAACAGCCAGCCGGGGCAGGGAAGCCGCTTTCAGCGCCAGCGTCTCGCCGAGCGAGGCGGTCTGTCCGGCCAGATCCTCGGCCCGGACCTCGAGTCCCTGCAGCGCCTGTTTTAAATCCTCTTCCCGGCCGGAAATTTTCTGAGACCAGGCCTCCAGTTCGCCAAGGGATCTGTTTAAGGCTTCCAGGAGGTACGGCATCCCCGCCGGTCGGTACAGGCCTTCCCCTGATGGCCCGAACGGCTCCTCCCCTGCCGGTTCCGCTTCCGCCAAACGGCCGGAGGGTTCTCTTATTTGGCCCAGCAGCCCGTGTATCTCCCGGGCCTGGTGCAACAGATGTTCGGCTTCCTGGCGGACCTGGTTGATCCGTTGGATGAAATCCCCCCGAATCCGATTAGGATGATCGTCCATGAGCGGTTCCTCATCACCTGGATTTTAGGCGCGGTTCAGATCGGCCATGATTTTATCCACATCCACTAAAAAGATAAAGTGTTCTTTATAGCGTACGACCCGGGTCAAATAAGACCGGGGCCCGGCGGCCGGGTGCCAGGGGAAGGGCCAGCAATCGCAGGTCGCCACCAAAATCAGGTCCTCGATACCGTCCACCTGCAACCCGGCCAGAGATCGGCCGGAGCGTAGAATAACCCAGCGGATTGAATCGGACCCGGCCCCGGCGGGCCGCACCGTTTCCTCCAGCCCCAGCACCGGAATCGCCCGGCCTTCAAAAACAGCCAGCCCGGATAGCGGAGCATAGTCCCCGGGAAGCACGGTGACGGGGATCGTTTTTTCCACCCGGGCTACCCCTCCTGCCGGCAGTCCGACACATTCCGTTCCCAGCCGACAAACGAGGATGGGTTCCCCCGGCGGTGTCCCGCTTACCTTTTCCGGCCCCGGGCACTCCGTCCCGAGGTCTTCCTTTTTCTTGACCGGGGAAAGCCCGGCCGGCGACTTCGAGCGGCGGCCAAGGCGCTGTTGGAGGTTGTGCAGGATCGGCCCTATTTTCTCAAACAATTGCAGCCGGGGCAGGCACCCTTCAGCCCCGGCGGCCCGGGCGGCCTGTTCGTACTCCGGGTCGTCGCGGGGTGCAAGGAGCCAGACCTCGGCAGTCTCGTCTTCGCCCGTTATGCGCAGGGCCGCCCACAATCCTTTCACGTCGGGCAGGGACCAATCGAGCAGCACCAGGTCCGGTTTTTCCCGATCGGCCAGCTCGATGGCCTCGGCGCCGGACCACATCGAGCTGCCTGACCCGGGAATCCGCAACCAGGAAACGCTCCACCGCCTGTAAAAAAACCGGATTGTCGTCCGCCAGAAGTATCCGCATGAGATCCCAGTGCGCTTCAGGGTCGGGGCTCTCCCCCCGCCCAGGTTTCGGGCTATGGCCTTTCGCCGCACTTTCCCGCCCGGCTTTCCGCACTACAGCATATTCGCAGCGGAATTTCAATCGGGAATACGTTGGGCCGCCGGCCCTGGAGCACCGGGGGGAACCAGGGCATCCGGTAGCGGCCGTTTTCCATCCTGATCCGGCCGAGCCGGGTGAGACGGTTCAAATGGTTTTTAGGTCCCGTCTTCGCGCCCGGCCATCAGGGAGGCCGGGCCCAGGGCCCGGGTCCCGTACCGCTGGCAGACGTCATCCAGGGCCTGGTTGATTTTTTTTCTTTTTTCTCCCCCGGCAAGGGGCTGAAACAAGAGAAGCTGGCCGCTCGCCCGGGCCGGTTGAGAAATCGAAATCCCGATCAGGCGAATGGGCCTGCGGCCGGCATCGGTTTTGCCCAGCAGTTCGCATCCGATTCGATAGAGGACCGGACCGTCATCAACCGCCTGCTCCAGGGTTTGCGACCGGGTGGTCCGGGTGAAATCATGGTATTTGACTTTGAGGGTCACCGTCCGGCCGGCAAAATTTTCTCCGCGCATCCGCCGGGCGGTCTTGTGGCAGAGGGCCAGCAGATGTTTCCGGAGGACCTGGGGGTCCAACAGGTCTGCGGCAAAGGTTTCTTCGTTCCCGATCGATTTATTTTCCCGGACCGGCTGCACTTCCCGGTCATCCAGGCCCCGGGACAAGGCAGCCAGCTTGCGTCCGGATTCCCCCAGCCGTTGTTCCAGCAGCGCGGTGGGCAGCCGCCGGAGGTCGCCAATGGTCTCCACCCGGAGCAGCCTCAGTTCCTTACGGGTGGCCGGCCCGACCCCCCAGAGTCGTTCAATGGGCAACGGATTCAGAAATTCCTGAATCCGTTCTTCGGGGACTACGGTCAGTCCATCCGGCTTCTCCAGGTCCGAGGCGATCTTGGCCAGAAATTTATTGGGGGCCACCCCGGCCGATACGGTCAACCCCGTCTCTTCCCGCACACGGGTCTTGATCAGGCGGGCGATCTCCCGGGCCGGACCGAAGAGCTGGAGGGAGGCGGTCACGTCCAGAAAGGCCTCGTCAATGGAAAGGGGCTCCACCAGGGGCGTGAAGGCCCGGAAAAGGCTGAAGATCTTACGGGAGAGGTCCTGATAACGGGACATACGGACCGGCAGGAATACCCCCTGGGGGCACAAGCGGCGGGCGGTAGTCATGGGCTGGGCCGAATGGACCCCGAATTTTCGGGCCTCGTAAGAAGCCGCCGAAACCACCCCTCGGCCGGCCAGCCCGCCGACGATCACCGGCCGCCCTTTCAGAGACGGATCGTCCAGCACCTCCACCGAGGCATAGAAGGCGTCCATGTCCAGGTGAATGATCTGACGGACGGCTGTGGGGGCAGGGGCCAACGGCCTATTTCTTGTCCTGGAGCAGAAAAAGCAGGATATGTGCACCCTTCATGGATCAGCCCTCCTTCGATTCGCGCCACTCCTGCCAGGCCTTGTCGGCCAGCGGGGCATAGGCCGCGGCAAAGCGGTCCATATCCCCGGCCAATTCGGTAAAAATGGTTTCGGCCCCGGGATGGGTGAAATAAGCCCCGCATTCCAGGGCCAGGCGGCGGCCCAGTTCCGGTTTATCCACCAGCATACAGGGCCGCAGCAGGTTCTCATGAAAGGGCTGTTCCTGCCGCAGGGTCCGGAACAACGGCGCATTAAGGGCCGTCTTCAGGGAGGCCTCCCGGATGTTGTGCGTGGCGAAATGGCAGAAGACGCAGGGCTCCACGTCCCCCCGGGCGTTGATGTGGAAATATTTCCGGCCCCCGGAAATACAGCCGCCCACCACCGGACCGTCGTTCCAGAAGTCGGCCACCAGGATCGGCCGGTGGGAGCGGACTTCGGCGATCCAGGTCCGCAGTTCGTCCCTTTGCCGGGGGCTGGGCATGAGTTGCACCTGGGGCTGCCGCCCCACGGGCACGTACATGAAATACCAGCCCAACAGGCAGCCCTGTTCGATCAGGAAATCGACGAAGGGCCGGCTGGTGATGACCCCGTGGTTTTCACTGGTCTGGGTGGCCGAAAACCCGAAAATAATTCCGGCCTCCTTGAGATAGGCCATGGCCCGGACCACCCGGTCGAAATGCCCCGCCCCCCGGCGCCGATCGGTGTCCTCCCGAAACCCCTCGATGCTGATGGCCGGGATGATGTTGCCGCAGCGGGCAATGCGCTCGGCCAGCTCCCGGGTGATCAGACCGCCGTGGGTATAGACATGAAAGATCATGTCCGAGTGCCGTTCAAAGACCTGAAAGAGGTCTTCCTTGAAGAAGGGCTCTCCGCCGGAGACCACGCAGAAGTGGATCCCCATCTCCTTGGCTTCCTCCAGGACCCGGTGGATGACTTCCAGGGACAACTCCGCCTCCCGCTCGTAGGAGCCGGCATAGCAGCCGAAACAGCGGAGGTTGCAGCGCATGGTGGGGCTGATGACCAGAAAGCCGGGCGGATAAAAACCGCCCTCCTGTTCGGCGAAGGCCTTGCGCCGGTTGGTCCCCACCAAGAGCTGGTTGATGATAAAGGTCTGGATGATGGTCTTGCGGTGATGGGGATTGGTCCGGGTCAGGATCTTCCGGGTCACCTCCAGGGCCGGATGGTTCCGGTCGAAGAGGTCTTTGATCCAGTTGATGCGGTCCACGTAATAATCCTTTTTGGCCAGCAGGACGGCCAGGCGGGCGATCTGGGTGTAGGTCCAACGGAACTTTTTTTCATCGCTGGTCCTGGCCAGGGCCGCCAGCAAGAGATTGATGCTGTTGGCAATGGCCTGGTTTCTTAAAGACATGGGTACAACCTTTCCCCGTTTAGGACCACAATAGACCGACGGCCCCGCCGAACAGCAGCAGCAGCAAGCAACCGCTTGTCGAACCGCCGATCAACAGGGGGTAGGAAACCTGTTTAGGGATTTGCAGCGAAAAGGCCATCAACACCCCGCTCCACATGCCTCCGCCCTTGACCGGCAGGGCCGTGATCAGAAAAACCCCCCCACCCTTCCAGGCCGACCAGAATTGCCAGGATCGGGACAGGCGGGCCCCGTCGCGCCGTTTTTCCAGCCTGGTCTTCAGACGGGCCAGTCCCGGGAACCGGATCATGCCCTCATAGACCCGGTAAAACAGTGGAATTTGAAGGGTATCCAGGGCCACCACCAGGGGCAGGAAGAAAAAGAGATCTTGCCCCAGCCACTGGGCGCTCAGGAGGGCAGCCGGTCTCCCCCCCAGGATATAGAGGCCGAAAAAATGGAACAGATAGTATTCTTTAAGCCAATGCAGCCAATCCACGGCGCCCAGGTCCGATTCAGAAAACCTGCATCATCTTAATAAATTACCCTTGCTTTTGCAATAAGTTTCGCTGCGGGATCACCCCCCGGTCCGATCCCGCAGCAGCCGCTTCATATCCGGGTCGTACAGGAGGGTCAGCAGGGTCAACACCCGGCCGGCCACCGGCAGGGGATCGGTCCAGGAGAAAAAATCATGGGCCGTATTATTATCGAAAAAGCGAAAGAACCCCGGGTCGAGATGAAAGCGTCGAGGATTTTTGAAAAAATGGAGGAGGTCCCCCGGCAGGATCCAGCGGCAGCGTTTTCCCAGGGCATAGGTGGGTGGGCCGGAAAGGGGTTGCCCCTGGGCCAGTTGAAAAATCAGGTAGGGGAAGTCCACCCCCGCATAAACGGCCAGGGGCAGGGACCCCCAGAAGCGGGGATTGATCTCCATCAGCTTGGGGAGGCCGTCCCGGGGATCGTAGCGGAATTCCACCATGGCCACCCCGTACCATTCCAGGGCCGTCAGCAGGCGTTCCCCCAGTTCCCTGATGACGGGGTCCGAAATGCTTTCGCGCAGGGTGCTGGGGCCCCCGGTCAAAGGATACTGCCGGAGCCTTTTATGGGCAAAATGGGCGACCGGCCGGTGCCGGCGGTCAAATAGAAAAGAGACCCCCACCGCCGGCCCCCCTTCCGGAATATATTCCTGGATCAGGGGCAGCGGCGCGTGTTCATGGGCCTGGAGGTAGGCAGGCCAGAGGTCTTCCCGCCGGCGGACGTAACGGATGCCGGTTGATCCGGAACCCAGGCGGGGTTTGATCACCGCCGGGAGGGGCAGGTGTTCCAGTTGTTCCCGGACCTCCGCCAAATGCCGGGGGAACAGGGTAACCGGGGCCGGGACCCCCAGCCGGCCGGCCAGCTTCAGAACCTCGTCCTTCCTCCGGGCCCGGTCCAGAGAGGAGAAATCCGTCAGGGGCAGGAAAGTCAGCGACTCCAAATGCTCCCGATGGCGGGCCAGCAAGAGGGTGGTGCGCTCTTCCATGGGCAGCACCATGGTATAGTGTTCCCGCTTCAGTTCCCGGACCAGGGCCTCGATAAAGGCCTCCGGACGGGTGTGGGGGGACGGATATACCAGACGGCGGGCGCAATACCTGGAAAAAAAAGTGGTGGCCGGGGCCGTACTCTCCCCCACGGTGACCCGAATGCCCCGCCGGCCCAGGGACCTGGTGGCGGCCAGGGTTTTGGCCCAATGACCGTCGGTGATGAGAACACGGGGAGGATGGGAGATGGCGAATACTCCGGTTTATAGTGCCAATTGTACGGTTATCTTCTTTAATACTTGAAGAACGGTCCGGTAAATGCTATTAATTTTATTTTACTAAATTTTATCGATTACGGAACAACTTTTTTGGGCAGCCCCTTCCCGGAACCACTGTTATCCTATTTTCAACCCGATGAATTCAAGGGCTGGACCGCCCTGGTAACCGGGGGCACCCGGGGGATCGGCCGGGCCGTTTCCCTGGGATTGTCTTTTTTGGGGGCCGACCTGGTGGTAGGCTTTCAGCAAAACCAGGAAGCCGCCTGCCGCCTGCGGGAGGACATCCGTGCCCAGGGGCGCGAATGCCTCCTGGTTCAGGGGGATGTATCCTCCCGGAGCCACCCGGGCGAAATGGCCCGGCAGGCCCTGGAGCGCTTCGGCCGGATCGACATCCTGGTCAATAACGCGGGCCGACTTCGGGACCGGTTGTTCCTCTTCATGCAGGAATCCGATTGGGACGGCGTCCTGGAGGTCAATCTGAAAGGCGTATACTATGCCTGTCAGGCCGTGTTGAAACCCATGATCGGCCGCCGCTTCGGACGCATTATCAACCTGGCCTCCCCCAGCGCCCTGCTGGGCCGGGCCGGACAAACCAATTATGCCGCGGCCAAAGGGGGGGTTATCAGCTTCACCCGGTCGCTGGCCCGGGAACTGGCCCACCTGAACATTACGGTCAATGCGGTCTCTCCGGGCCTTATTCAAACCGAAATGGTGGAGCGGCTGCCGGAAAAAGTGCAAAGGGAGTTGATCAGCGGCATCCCTTTCGCCCGCCCGGGGTCCCCCGAAGAAGCAGCCGGCGCGGTTTTATTTCTGGCCTCCCGGCGGGCCGCATACCTGACCGGACAAACCCTGGCCGTGGACGGAGGATTGACCTAAAGGAAATATGGAACCCCAGCAAGCAGCACTGATCCGGGATACGCCGCAGTTGTTGGCCTTTCTCCGGCAGATGATCATCGAATCATTGAAACTGGAAGACCTGGATCCGGAAGAGATCCGGGAAGAAGGACCCTTGTTCGGTGACGGCCTGGGCCTGGATTCCCTGGACGCCCTGGAACTGGTCGTTGCCATTGAAAAAAATTTCAACGTGGTCATCGAAAATGAAGATCAGGGCAAGGAAGCCTTCGTTTCCCTTGGCGCACTGGCCCGCTATATCCAACGGGAGGCGCGATATCCCGTCGAGTAAAAGGCGTTTTTTGACTTTTTGCGAGATCATCAGGAAACTGACTTGAAACAGTGGCTGGAAACCGAGGTCAAGGTCCGCTTCGAGGAGGTGGATCCCTGGCAGATCGTCTGGTACGGAAATTACCTGTCTTATTTCGAGGTGGGGCGGACGGCCCTGCTGGAAAAATTCCAGCTCCTGGCGGATGATATTACGGACCTGGGTTTTCGCACACCCGTAGTGGATCTGAAAACCCGCTTCAAGACTCCGGCCCGGTTCAACGACCGCCTGCTGGTGTGGGCCTCGGTCCGGGTCCCGGAAACCGCCTCGCTCATTTTCGATTTCGAGATTCACCGCCCGAGCGACCGGGCACTGATCGCCCGGGGGGAAACGACCCAGGTCCTGCTCGACCTGGACGGCAAGATGATCTACCGTTTTTCCGGCCCCCTCAAGGACCGGGTGGAGCGGATGGTGGCCTATTGCAACCCCTAGCCGAAAATCCCGGCAGAATTTTCGGCTGGAAAAATAGCGTTTCCTCAGGCCGGGCGGCGGTCTCGAGCATAGCGGTTCCAGGGCCTGAGACGGAGGAAGTCCTCCCCAGCCCGTCCTGATAATTATGCGACCCTTGATCCCCCGGTCCGAGGTCCAGGTGGCCCCCCTGTTGCCCCTGCTCCGCCTGTCCTGGCAGCAGTTCCTCTACTACCGCTCCCGGTACCTCATCATGGGTCTGCTGATGGTCCTGGGTTCGGCTTTCCTGTTCATTTCCCTGTCCTATCTCCACTCCATCCAACAATCGCTTCGCCAGGGAATCATCACCCGCCTTTCCGGGCATCTCCAGTTGTATGATCCCCGGGCCCGTGAGGTCTCCCTCCTGCAGGACCCCACCGGACAGGTGCCCTGGATCGCGGATCCACGGCCCTTCGAAAAGGGCTTGGCGGGATTGGCCGGGCTGCAGGGAACCACGCGGAGAATACTGACCGGCGGGATGATCCAGCGGGGCGGCAAATCCATGGGCGTCTTGATCGCCGGGATGGAAATGGAAAAGGAACGGGTTCTGCGACGGCTGATTGCGCCGCGGTTGCCCGTGGAGACGGTGCCCCTGGACGACCGGGAGATCCTGGTAGGCAAGGGGGTGGCCCGGGTCCTGGGCCTGAAGGCGGGAGACCGCGTTCCCCTTCTGGTCCCCAACGAATCCGGATTTATCAGCGGCCGTCGCTTTCTGGTCCGGGAAGTCTTCAGCACGCCGGGTCTGGATCCTCTGGCCGAGCTGTTCGTTTATGTCAATCTGACGGCCCTGCAATCCCTGCTTGGCAGCGAGGGGCCAATCCAAAAAGCCGTCGCTGGTCGTTTCGCAGGCGGTCTTCACCCGCAAGATGGGCCAAAGCGGCGGCGATGCGGACTTTCTGATGGGCCCCGGCGGCGGGGAAACGGCGGCCGCCGATGACGAGAACGTCGCCGCGGCCGATCTGGAAGAAATCGGGAGGGTCACGCTGGAATTCGATCTGGCTCCCACGCAGGGAAAGCTGGCCAAGATGCGTGCGAGGGCCATTTTCCTGATTTTCCTTTTCCTCGTGTTGGGGGTGTTCGTCACCAACGTGGTGGTGCGCCTGATGTTCGCGGGTTTGAACCGCGCCGTGGCGGCCCTGGCGGAAATCGCATCGGGCGGCGGCAACCTGTCCAAGAAGCTGGTCGTGT
>JALOOY010000548.1:2121-2959 GCA_025454185.1 Thermodesulfobacteriota bacterium | reverse complement strand
CTTTTCGCCGTTATCTTAACGGCCGGCGCCGCAGAACTTCAGGCCATACCTTTGAGTCAGGCCTTCTCCTACCAGGGTCGGCTGACCGCAGGGGGCCAGCCGGCCGATGGCTTGTATGATTTTCAATTCAGGCTTCTGAACGCGGAAAGCGGCGGCCAGCAGGTCGGGCCGACCGTATATAAGGAGGGGGTGGTCGTTTCCAAGGGCCTTTTTACCATACCCCAGATGGATTTCGGCGGAGGTTCCCTGAACGGAGAGGCCCGCTGGCTGGAAGTGGGGGTAAGGCCTGGGGACAGCACCGAAGCCTTCACCCTCCTGCTGCCCAACCAAATCCTGACCGCCGTGCCCTATGCGCTTTACGCCGCCAGTACCGGCAATGTGTTAGGAACAACCACTCCCTTGGCACTGGAATTCAAGGTGAATAATATACGAGCCCTATGGATTTCCCCCGCGACGCTGAGTCCGAATATCATCGGCGGGTCCGCTTATAATTCGGTCGCTGCCGGCGTATCGGGGGCCTTCATCGGTGGTGGAGGCAGTATTTTGACAGCCAATTCGATCTACGACAGCTTCGGTACCGTCGGCGGCGGTGGCGCGAACCAGGTTGGCGGAGGGACCGGGTCAGTCGATGACCGTCCTTATGCCACCGTGGGGGGCGGGGGACTCAATAGCGCCGTTGGAGCTTTTTCTACGGTTAGTGGGGGGCACCAAAATAATGCCCTGGGCCTGGAATCCAGTATCGGCGGCGGCTTCAATAACGGGACCGTGGGATCACACACTACAGTGGCTGGCGGTGACAGCAACTCGGCCACTAACGATGCCGACGCGGTTGGTGGAG
>JALOOY010000548.1:0-2107 GCA_025454185.1 Thermodesulfobacteriota bacterium | reverse complement strand
TTCGTGGGGGGCGGGATCGAAAACGAGGCGGGCGGTGACCGGGCCACGATTTCCGGGGGATTTGCCAATATAGCCTCCGGCAACGCTGCCGCCATCCCCGGAGGGGCTGAAAATTTAGCGAGCGGCGCCTATAGCTTAGCTGCCGGAGCACGGGCGAGAGCTGGCCACACCGGTTCTTTCGTCTGGGGATCGGGATCCGAAGATACAACTTCATTTGGAGACAATACCTTTTTAGTTCGCGCTCATGGCGGCGCCCGATTTCTTACGGCACCCGGAACGGTAACCGGAATTATATTGGCCGCTGGAGGCAACGCCTGGGATACCCTATCCGACCGGGCCGCCAAAGATAATTTCCAGATCGCCGATCTACGAAAAATTCTCGATACCCTGTCTCGCTTGCCCGTCCGGACCTGGAACCTGAAATCGCAGCCGCCGGAGATCCGCCATGTGGGTCCGGTGGCCCAGGATTTCAACGAGGCCTTCTCCTACCTCTTCGGCCGTCCGGAAAGCCCCGTCCACATCAACTCCATGGATGCCGTGGGGATTTCGCTGGGAGCCATCCAGGGTCTGTACCAGGTGGTCCGGGAAAAAGAGGGTCAGATTGCCGCCCTGCAGGAACAGATCGACCGGCTCCATTCTTCCCTTAAGGTCCTGGAACAGGCCTGGAAAGGATCCCCGCGATGAAAAAGGGCCTGTATTTGCTCCTGCCGGTCATAGTAATCCTCTGCGCCTCGCCTCTTCACGCCCAGGTCTATGCCGTGGATTGGTGGACCTTGGCCGGAGGTGGAGTAATCCTGACGGGAGGCGTCTATACCCTGAGCGGCGCCGCCGGTCAGCCGGAGGCCGGGGAGCGGCGGGGTGGTATTTTTACCGTGACCGGCGGCTTCTTCGCCGTTGAAACGCCCCATTATCTCCACCTCCCGTTAATTTTTCGGGAGTAGCCTGGCGATCAGGCGATATTTTTTCGGCTCCTTGACTCGGCGTTAGCGTCGAGGTCTCGCTAAATCTTCCCGAAGGCTATAAACAAATCGACCATTCAACCGATAAATCAGGTATTGGCCGGCCCGAAGCCGGGGAAATCGGCAGGGCCGTCCCGGAATTTCCTGAAGGAAGGGTGGAAAGACGTTCATGGTTTGGCTCCCTAGACATCTAAACCTATCGATATTATTTTTCTTTCTGTTGACGACCCTGGGACTAGGGGCCTGCGGGGCCCGAACCGGCTTCTCCCCTGAACAGGCGCCCCCCGGCTCGGATCACTTCGACGGCCAACGGTTTTTCAATCCGGGCTCTCTTTCAACCACGGGCGAAGGACCGAAGCGGGGTATCCTGGGCTGGGTCTGGCACTGGCTGGCCGGCAATGACTGGCCCGACTGGCCGGATATGGAGACGCTCCCGCCCGGCCCGCCGCCACCGACCCGGGTACCCCCCGGGAGCCTGCGCATCAGCTACGTGGGCCACTCCACGTTTCTGATCCAGATGGACGGGCTCAACATCCTGACCGACCCCATCTGGTCGGAGCGCTGCAGCCCTTTCTCCTGGGCCGGTCCGCAACGGTTCACCAGACCGGGGCTCCGGCTGGAAGACCTGCCGGCCATCGATGCCGTGCTGCTGTCCCACAACCACTACGATCACCTGGACCAGCCCACCCTGGCTCGACTGGCCCAAAGGGGTGTTACCCGTTCTCTGGTACCGCTCGGCAACCGGGAACTGGTCCGCGATGCCGGCCTTACGCCGGTGGATGAACTGGACTGGTGGCAGTCGGTCCCCTTGTCTGGAGACGTCACCATTACCCTGGTCCCCTCCCAGCACTTCTCCTCCCGGACCCTCTGGGACCGCAACCGGGCCCTCTGGGGAGGTTTTGTCATTTCCGGGCCTTCGGGGAATGTCTATTTCTCCGGCGACTCCGGCTACGGCCCCCATTTCCGGGAAATCGCCCGACGTTTCGCGCCCATCCGGGTGGCCGTCCTGCCCATAGCACCCTTCCAGCCGCTGTCCGACAATACGGGGGCAACTTCGGGTAGTCGCCTGCGGGTCCATATGGGGCCGAAGGATTCCGTTCAGGCCCATCTGGACCTGGAAGCGCAGGTCAGCCTCGCCGCCCACTTTC
>JALOOY010000070.1 GCA_025454185.1 Thermodesulfobacteriota bacterium | reverse complement strand
GTTCGATGTTGGACGTTCGTCTCTATTTTCCTATCGAGAAAAAATAATAACCCAATATTCGGAATCCGCCATCACCCGAACGGGCTATCCGGAATAAAAAATCAGGGGGAGTCGGAGAAGATTCAGGCCAGGCCCTGGCGGGCGGCCCAGACGGCGGCTTGGGCGCGGTCGTTGACGCCCAGTTTATTGAAAATATGCGCCACGTGGACCTTTACGGTATGGACGCTGATCCCCAGGGCTCGGCCGATCTCCGGTTTCGATTCACCTCGGGCGATGAGGCGGAGCACCTCGAGTTCACGCGGAGTGAGCGCTGAACCGGCCGGTTGAAAAGGCAATTGGTTCAAGCGGAGCTGATTCAAATCGAGGGGAGACCGTGGGCTCCCCCCTTGGGTCCGCGGGTCCCCGGATGGCCCGCGCTCTCGGCCGGTGACATCGAAGCTGATCCGGGCCACGAAGGCCACCCGGCCCTTGCCGTCCACAATGGGATAGGCCCGGGCCTCCCGCCGGCGCTCGATCCCGTCCGGACCGATGAAACGCCGTTCCACCAGAGAGGGCCGCCCCTGGGCCAGCACCGGCTTGACCGGGCAACGCCCCTCGCAAGGGGTCTTCCGGTCGAACAGGACCGAAAAGCAGTATTGCCCCACCGGGTTGACCCCGGGTTTGGCCTGGGCCAGGAGGGGCTCCTTGATCCAGACCACCCGAAATCGGTCGTCGACGATGACCACCGATTCTCCGAGGCTTTCGAGAATCTGCCAGGGAGATAAATCCTTATCCAGGCTATTTCGACCTGAAATAGACAATGGCGTTCAACACCCCCACAACGGCCGTAATGACCAGGGTGATATACAGGCCTTCAAAACTGCCGATGGCTGTCCCCACCGCCGTTGTTTTCAAATGATGGACCAACGTCCTGGCATGGGCATACACCGAAAGCAGGCAGACCAGTGAAATTAGCAGATGAGCGGAGTTGGATTTCCGGCCCTTGATCCATAAAAAGATGGAAACGGCCAGCAGGACTGCCCCCTGTCCCCGAATGATGTTGTGGGTCATCTCGACGGCCACCGGGGAGAAACCGAGTTGGGCATAGACGGCCTGGGGGTCCCTGAAGAGGCTCTCATGGAACTCCTTGGGGAAAAAGGTCATCAAGAAACCCGTTAGGGTATTGATGATTTGGAATGACCAAAAGCCGATGGCTTTCAGTGTTCGATTCATTCTTCTCTCCTGCCGGCCCAGCCGGCCTGAACGGATCGGTGCCTGGTCCTCACGACCACCAGCCGATTTGAACGCCGTCGACCCGGAACAAGGACGCATAGTGCCGGAGAAAGCGTACGGTTGCCCGGCGCAGGGAAAAATACCGGTGCGTCGAAATTTCGGAAAAACGGAGCTGACCGGTTTCGAACCGTTCATGGACGGCGAAGCGATGACGCCCCCGGCGTTCAATTAAAGCGCCGTCGCCAAGGTCGCTGAGACTGGAGCCGGGCGGAAAAAAACGGCTTCGGTCCAGCGCGTCCCGGATGATATCCATGATCGTTGATAGCGGTATTCGGGAATTCCGGAGGCGCTGGTCCTGGAATTCATGGTGTAAGCCCTGCATGAAGCGCTGGGCCAAATCAAGATGCTTACCGGTGGCCATCGGATCTCAGCAAACCTTGCTTCAAGTCCGCTTCCATAAGCTGATGGGGCCTGCCGCGGTATTCAAACATCGGGCCGACGGCCTGCCAACCCAGGCGGACAAAGAAGGGGACGTTCTCTCGCTGGATATGGGCCGTGAAAAGGTTGCACCCCTTACGCCGCACAGTGGCCACGGCCTCCCGGACCAGGGCTTCCCCGGCCCCGGAAAACCGGAAATCCTTTTGAATGGCCAGCCGGCCGCCGATCCAGTGGCCGTTGTTTTCCTCAGGGAAGACCCGCACCGTGCCGACAATATTTCCTTCGTTCACGGCCACCAAGTGAATGCTCTTGCGGTCGTTTTCATCCCGGTCGGTCTCCGGAAACAGCTTCTGTTCCTCCACGAACACCCGGTGACGGATGGCCGCGGCCCATTCTTTTTCTTCTCGGGTCCGCGCCGGATGGCAGACCAGCGTTTCCAGCGGTTGTTCGTAAAAGGGCAGGGCCGAGCAGGCCCCGCAGCGGACACAGCCGGCCAGGTTTTTTACAGCGGCGAGTCCTTTGTTTTTCAGCATTTCGGCCACGGTTTCGTAAACTTCAACCATGAAATCCGGATCGGGCGGCCGGGCATTTTCCATGAAAGTGCCGGGTATGGGCCGCAGGGGAACGATAAAGGGATAGACTCCCAGATCGGCCAGCAGCGCCGTTCCCTGAAGGATGGATTCTTTCTTTTCACCCAACCCCGCTATGAGAAAGCTGCTGACCTGGTTGGGCCCGAATAGTTCCACCGCCTCCTGCCAGGCGCGCAGGTAGCCCTGCAAACCTATGGCTGCCTTGGCCGGGGCCGTTTCAGCCAGCACGGATTCATCGAAACTCTCGATATGGAGGCCGATGGTATCCACTTCGGCCTTTTTCAGGATTTCCAGAACACCGGTTTGGGGGGGAGGCAGGCATTGAACGTGGACCGGCAGGCCGGAGGCCTTTTTGATGGCGGCCGCGCAGCGGGCCAGCTGGTCGATGTCTTTTTCCGGAGTCCCGCAGGTTCCGGTGGTTAACACTACATGGCGAATGCCGTCCAGGTCTGTCGCAGCGGAGGTTACTTCAGCCAACTGCTCCGGGGTCTTTATCGCTAAGGTGGATTGATTTTTTAGTGAAATTTCGATCCCGCAAAACCAGCAGGAGCGGCCCTGTTCCCAATGGACGCAACGTTGATGGATCGTCGTAGCCAGGCAGTCCCGCCCATGGAGCAGGGCCAGATGGGAATACGGCAGGCCTTCCCTGGTCTGGCCGCGGTAAAATCGCGGCGGCTCCATGATTTCAACCGGAAGCTCCGGTCGGCCGTCCCGGCTGATCCAAAAACCTGTCTCCATTTTTTCCAGTCGAAAGGGGGAAGCGGAAACAAAAGGGCTGGCCACCGGGACGGAAACCGGGCGGCCGCCGATGAGGAGAGCCCCCCCTTCGGCCGGACCGGCTCCTCCCTTTCGGCGCATGATTTGGTTTTCGAGGCGCAGGCCGAAGCTCTGGAGTTCGGTAACCAGGTGTTTCAATTCTGACATGTTAACTTCCCTCGGCCCCCTCACCCCGTCCCTCTCCCCCGATGGGGGCGAGGGAGCCCGAGGCCATAGGGGCCAGACTTATTTTCTGCTCCCCCAGCACCTTCAGTATTTCCCGGCGCAGTTCATTGCATTCAGCGCTGGTCCGATCCCGGGGTTTGGGCAGATTCACCTCAAAATCCCGGACGATCCGGGCCGGGCGATTGGAAAGAACCACGATGCGGTCGCTCAGGAACACGGCTTCATCCACGTTGTGGGTCACGAATAGAATGGTCTCGTTACGCTGCTGTCCGATACCGGCCAGGAATTCCTGGAGGGCGTTGCGGGTCTGGCTGTCGAGCGAAGCAAAGGGTTCGTCCATGAGGACCACCCGGGGATTGAGGACTAACGTCCGGGCAATGGCCACCCGCTGCTGCATGCCGCCCGAGAGCTGCCGGGGATAGTGGGCCTCGAACCCGCTCAAACCGAATTGTCGGATGTACTCGAGGGCCGCCGAGCGGCGTTCGGCCTTGGGCACCCCGCGGATCTCCAGCCCCATGTCGATATTCTCCAGGGTCGTCCGCCAGGGGAAGAGGGCATATTCCTGGAAAACCAGCCCCACCCTGCCGGCCTGGCCGGTAATTTCTTCACCCCGCAAAATGACCCGGCCGCTGGAGACCTTTTCCAGACCGGCGACAATCCGCAGCAGCGTCGTCTTGCCGCAGCCGCTGGGCCCTATAAAAGTGACGAACTGCCCGGCCTCCACCCGGTAATGGATGTCTTCCAGGGCAATGGTGGGACCTTCCCCGGTTTTGGAGGCGTATTCCTTGTGGATATGGATCAGTTCGAGTGCCATAGGGTTAGGATACTCGGTCGATTACCAAACAAACGAATCTTTAGATCCGAAATTCGAAACACGAAATTCGAACCTAATTCAAAGGTCCAAAATTCAAATGATCGCAACAACCCCGCGCCAGAATCATCCGTCGCTCCAGAACGGGTTCCTAAGGCCGGAATTGGATGAGAAGGTTTGACGTCATGCTGGCGGAGGCCAGCATCCAGGGCCCGGATTTCAATTCTATTATGAGACTGCCAGATTTTAGGGACCTTTATGGTTTTACAGTTCATTTCCAGGGAATAACCCTGGCCTCCGCCTTGCGCAGCATAACATCGATCAACAACCCGATGACCCCGATGGCCAGCATGCCGGCCAGAATTTGATCGGGCCGTTGAATGTCCCGGGCCGTCATGATCATGTAGCCCAGACCGTATCCTTCCTTCACCCCGGTGAACTCCGCCGCCACCAGCGTCATCCAGGCGATGCCGATAGCGATGCGTAAACCTACAAAGATGGAAGGGATCGCCCCCGGGAAGAGGACTTTAAAAAAAATATCTTTGTCCGCGGCTTTCAGCGTCTTCGCCGCCTCCACCAGGGTGGGGTTAATGGACAGAACCCCCGAGACGGTATTGAGGAGGATGGGGAAAAAAGCGCCCAGAAAAATTATGAAGGCCGCGCTCGGGATGCCGATGCCGAACCACAGGATGGCGATGGGGATCCAGGCCAGCGGCGGCACGGGCCGGATGACTTCCAGGACCGGCCTGAAAAAACGCCGGATTTTATCGGACCAGCCCATGACCAGGCCCAGGGGAACGGCCAGAATGGCGGCGGCGACAAAACCCAGCCCTACCCGGTAAAGACTGTACAGGATATGGTGGTGCAGCCGATGTCCCGGGGGCATCCCCTCGGTCAGCAACTCCAGAAGACCGGACAGGATCTCCAGCGGCGCAGGGAGTTTGTAAGCCGGTATGATCCCCGCGGAAGAAAGCCCCTGCCAGATCAGCAGCAGGATCAGGGGAAATAAAAACTTTTCAATTTTCATTTCTTTAGAATTTCCGGGAGGATCTCCAAATTCAGAAACTCCCGGATGAAGGCCTGGGGGCTTTCCACCTTGATGTATTTCATCTGGGAGAGGAAATCCACGTACTCTCTTTCCCCTTCCACGCTGAGTTGGTAGGTGTAATGGACGTTCTGCATGGCCAGGTTTACCGTCTTTTCATCCATGCCGGTGTATTTGACCCCGATCTTCAGGGCCTCTTCCCGGTTCTGGTGGATGAATTCCGTGGCCTTCACGTGGGCCCGGACCAGTCTCCGGGCCTCCTCCGGCCGGGCAGCCAGGAACTTCCCGTCCACGGCCAGGACGCAGCAGGGGTGGTCCTTCCAGATATCCCGGGAACGGGCCAGGACCCTTCCCGTCTCCATGGTCTGGGCCTTGGCCGGATGGGGCTCCCAGGCGATGAAAGCGTCCACCTGACCGGTGCGCAGGGCCCCGATCATTTCGGGGGGTTTGATCACGATGGTTCGCACTGCCCCGGGTTCCAGCTTGTGCAGTTTCAGGGCTTTTTTCAAGAGAAAATCCTGGACGGTGGCATGGCCGGGAATGGCCACAATCTTGCCCGACAGGTCGGGGAAACGCTGCAGGGGCCCATCCTTCTTGACCACCAGGGCCGACCCCTCGGTGTTGACCTGGGCCAGGACCACCACCCGGGCGGCCCTGTTGGCCGCCGCCGTGGTGGCCGGCGCCTCGCCCACGTACCCGGCGTCCAGGGCCCCGGCGGCAAAGGCGCTCATCAATTCCGGCCCGGCCTTGAACACCCCGGCCACCTCCACCTCCAGCCCTTCCCGGGTGTAAAAACCTTTTTCCAGGGCCACCCAGCAGGGGAGGTGGTGGATGTCGCTCTGGAGGTAGGCGATCCGGATCGGCTTTTTATCAGCGCCTTGGGACTGGTCCGGAACAATTAAAATCGTAAGCAAGGTTAACAGGGCGATATTAAAAATTTTCATAATCCCCCCTGCTCTTCCGATTATAGATATCTGCTTCAGCTATCTCCATTCGATCCTCGACCCGGTATTGTATTAAAACCCCTTTGGCCGCCGGCGGCCAATCTCGAAGCATGAAAATTTTTTCCTTATTCGATGTTCGATGTTCGATGTTCATCTTTATTTTATATGGACACACCTTCTTCCCTCGCCGCCGAAGCCAGAAGAGATACTCTTTCGGGTCCTTTTTCCCAACTTTCCCGAGAAACCACAATGGGCACCATTACAATGCCGGCATCAAACCCTACTTGGCAAGGTCTCGCCCCGAAGTAGGCGGCGGGAGGGGTTTCCCGTCCCTGCGGTACAGAGAAACAGCTTCCTCGACGATCTCACAGAGCTCGTTAAACACTGCTTTCTCATCGGGGCCGTGGCATCCTCCGAACACCAATCCGGGAGAACTCCCGACATAGCACTGATCCTCTTCCGACCATTCGACAATCTTGGCGTACCTGGCGCTGTCTTTCATTTCTTTGACTCCTCAATGACCAACCTCACCGTCCGAATCTGATAATGTTTAGCGTCATCATTCAGGGAACCCGATATCGTGACCGGTTTGGCCACCCGGGGATGGACGAAGTTCCGATGGTTTCCTTTCCCTCCTCGGTCGACAAACCCTGAACGCTCCAGCTCGGCTATCAATTCTCTTACCTTGGGAGGCACGTTTCTAAATCCCTCCTACCCATATCGATCCCGGGATAACCCAATCCATCGTATCGCACGTCACAATTTAGCCTTTTGAAACCTAAAGCCTTCTGAATCTGGAGGGAGCCCCTACCCTCGGCTGGTTTAAAAAGCCAAACAAATGTCTAATTATTAATAAATATTGAGTCGTTGTCCATAGAATTTCATCCTCTTAGCAAAGCTTAAGTACATTTAAACCGGCACTTTAAAGAGCTAGACCAGATGAACTGGCACCTCTCAGGTGCCGACCACCTCGTAATAATGATTGGGCACCATTCCGGCGAAAAGCACCGCCCCGGGGCAGGGGACCACGTATTTTTTGGGGAAGACGGATCCGATGATGTTATAGAACTCCAGACAGGCCGAACAGACGGTGCGGGTCTTGCCCAGCGAGTAGGGCACGGGGAGGCCTTCCTCCAGGACCTGATAGGCGGGTTCGTTCAGCCAGCGGGCCTGCTCCTCCCGGTCCACGGCCCCGATATTTTCCCACTCCTCCGGCCGGGCCTCCCGGTAGCTCGCCCTTTGCATCAGGGCCCGCTGTTCTTCCGGAGTCGGCAAACGGGGCGGCCGAAAGGAGCCGTTGCGAATAACGACGTCCGGCGCCGGAGCGATATCCGGCAGGGGCAGGGAGCTGACCACCAGGGTCTGGCCGGCCCGGGGGGATTGGCGGTACCAGGAAAACTGCCTGCGGCACAAGTCGTAGGTTTCCCAAGCTGCCGGGCTTACCAGGCCCACATCCACCCGCCGGGACAGGGGCAGGCAGACGGCCTTTTTGACCTCGGTCACCTCCAGCCCGCTTGGCTCCAGGAGGGCCCAAACGTGCGCAGCATCTGACGCCGGGACCCAGTATACATATTTGCAGAAAGGTTTGATAAGCCTTTCCTCAAAGGATAAGTGAAAACGAATATCAAATATCGAACCCAGAATATCGATTTTCGCTATGCAGCACAGCCGCCCTCGGCTGTGCTACAGGCTATGGCAAGATATAATAATTTAATCCCTGTGCCAGTTTTCCAACAGCAATCCGGAGAAAGAACGAAAATCGTTCAGGTTCCTGGTTACCAGCGCAAGCCCATTGGTGACGGCGATGGCGGCTATTTGACCGTCGACAAAAGAAGGCGTCTGCCCCGTTAAAGATAGGCGAGCCCTTTCTCGGGCGTGCCAATGGGCCGCCTGATCATCATAGGGCAATATGGGCAATTGTTTGGAAACGACCTCTTCCAGAAACAATTCCAATAGTTCCCTCTTCCGGGAATGAGGCAATCTTTGACAACCGTACTGCAACTCATGCCAGACCGGAGCCGCAGTAGCCAGTTCCTGCCGGTATTGTCGGCACTTGTTTTCCACCTTGCGGTCGGGTTTGGGTTTACTCAGTTCGGAGATCAGGTTGGTGTCTAACAGGTATTTCATTTAATCCAGATCGACCGGACGTCCCGGTGAAGGGTCCCGGAGGTCGGAAAAATCACGGTCCTCCATAGCTATCCCTTCGGCATTCATGATATTCCTGACCTTGATCAGGGCTTCCCAGAAACCCCCGCCTTTCTCCTGCAGCCGTTGATAATCCTTTTGGGGGACTACAAAGGCCACAGGTCTACCATAACGGGTGATCTCCACGGTTGACCCCTTTTCCACTTCGTGGATTATGGCCGGAAGTTTGTTCTTGGCCTCAGCCACCGACACTCTTCTATTCATTTCATGGCCCCTTCTGGAACTTGTTGCCGAATTAAGCAAGCTGGAAATATTATAGCCATAACTATGGCCATGTCAAGTCATCGCAAGTGGGGCCAGGGGAGTTACGTCGATGGGAAAACCAGGCTTCATCCTCCTTTTTTAATCAGCGCCTCCTCCACCAGGCAGCTCAAATCCTTCATCACCAGCGGGGAATCCAGGGCCTTGATCCCCACCTGGAGTCCGGCGTAGCAGAAAGGGCAGGCCGAGATCAGCTCGCTGGCGCCGGTGCCTTCGGCCTCGCGCACCCGCTCCTGAGCCATCTTGTTCTGGATGTCCGGGTAGCCGGCTTTCAGGCCCCCGCCGGCGCCGCAGCAGCGCGAATATT
>JALOOY010000069.1 GCA_025454185.1 Thermodesulfobacteriota bacterium | reverse complement strand
TGGGAAGGAAACGGGGTCCGGCTGAGCTGGTCGCCCAACCCGGAAAAGGACATTCAAAAATATACCATTGCCCAAAAGAGCTTTTTGCTGTTCTGGGAGAAGATCGGCGAGTCCTCCGGGACCGAATATCTCTATCAGGGGGACATGAAAAAGGGGAAAACCCTTTCTTTTCGCCTCACGGCCGTCGACCAGGACCTGCTGGAAGGAGAGCCCTCGGAGGAGGCGGATATAACCGTTCCCTGACCGGGGCCTTCGTTTTATGATTGACTCCCGGGGAAGGGCCATTTATTTTTTTGTAACAGGACGGCAGGTACTCAATAAAACGGAGGAGGTACGGCATGGAAATCGTTCCCAGAGTAAAAGGTATTCTGCTGAAACCCAGGGAAACCTGGCTCGAAATAAAGGAGGAACCGGCAGAGGTCAAGGACCTGTTTACCTCCTATGCCGCCGTACTGGCCGCCGTCCCGCCCCTGGCCTCCTTTGTCGGTTTTTCCCTGGTGGGCCTGTCCCTGCTGGGGATGCACTACCGCAGGCCCTTCTTTTCCGGGATCGGCCACCTCATCGTTTCCTATGTTTTTTCCCTGCTCGGGTTGTATGTGGTCGGGTTGATCATCGAGGCCCTGGCCCCCAGTTTCGGGTCCAGGAAAAATCAGCTCCAGGCCATGAAGGTGGCGGTCTATTCCTGGACCCCGGCCTGGCTGGCCGGCGTATTGCTGATTTTCCCCTCGCTGGCCCCCCTGTCCATGCTGGTTTCCCTGTACAGCCTGTACCTCTTTTATGTAGGATTGCCGATCCTGATGGAAACGCCTGCGGACAAGGTGATCGGTTATGTGATCGTCACCATCCTGGTCAGCATTGTCGTCTCCCTCGTGATCGGCGGCCTCTCCAGCGCCCTTTTCGGGTTTGGGCGGGGATGATGGGGGGACGCTATTGATGGCAGACGAACATCGAACATCGAACGTCCAACATCGAACATCGAATTTTTCATGTTTCATGGGGGGTACGACACGCCGCCGGCGATTTCCGGCGGTTCAATAAAAATCGAGCGGAAGGAGAAAACCATGGAAATAAGCAGGAGGAAATGGATCGGCTTGGTGACCTCCCTGGCCTTCACCGGGTATGCCGCGCCGGCCCTGGCCGATCAGTCGGCGGTGACCATCGAGGCCCCCGATCAGGCGGCCCGGGGGGAGGAAATCGTGGTGAAGCTGAACGTCACCCACAGCGGCAACAGTTTTTTTCACTACACTAACTGGGTCCACGCCAAGGTCAACGGCAAGGACACCTTCCTCCGGGATTACTCCATGACCAACCGTCCGCCGGCGGCCAATTTTTCCCTGGAGTTCAAACTGGTAGTCAACCAACCTCTCGAGATCACGGCCGAGGCCAATTGCAACATGCATGGCAGCAAGGGCCCGGCCAGTAAAAAGATAGGACTGAAGGCCTAGCCCAAAATATCTAAAAATATTATTGGCTGCAACAAAATCCATTCCCAGCGATTCTCCCTTCCTTCCCGCCGGAAGGGAGGATTTACAGCGGGAGATCGACTATGGCGATTGCCGGCATATCCATCATATTAATTCTCGGCGTTATCAATTTTTTTCTATTGCTCTTTCAGCTTTTCAGCGGCCTCCACTGGATCAAAGTCAAATTCGGAGTCCATCGTAAAACCGGCCTGCTTTTATTTGTCCTGGCCACGATCCATGGGCTGCTGGGGTTTTTGGCGAACCTCTAGAAAAATAGAGGGAAGATAGAAGAGGGAAGAAGGAAGAAAAGACCGTGAGGCGCAAGGCGTGAAGCCGTAATCCCGGCGGGTATTCAGCCGGGATCCAAGGGGCACGGGGCGTGCATGCCGGTGGGCTGTTTTGTTGGATTGAGCCCATTTTGGGCCGATGGAAGAGGGAAACAACGACCCCTTTGGACAGGAGCCCCCCGTTAGGGGCTTGACGCATGGATCAAGCTCCTGGTTTTTCCTTCCATCCTCCATCTTCCCGCTTCCATCTATTCCTATTCTTTTCCGCTCACCCCCGCCGAGGCGAAGGTGGCCATCTCGTTGTAGATCCGCACCGCGGCCTCGATGAGGGTCATGGCCAGGGCCGCCCCGGTCCCTTCCCCCAGACGCATTTTCAGGTTCAGAAGCGGTTCCACCCGGAAAAGCCGCAGGAAGGTGGCGTGGCCGGCTTCTTCCGAAAGGTGGCTGAAATAGAGATAGTCTCGGACCGCCGGGGCCAGGCGGCAGGCAGCCAGGGCGCCGGCGGAGGAGATGAACCCGTCCACCACCACCGGCCGGCGGGCGGCCGCGGCTCCCAGGCATAGGCCGGCGATACCGGCTATTTCCAGCCCGCCCACCGCCGCCAGGGTGGACAAGGGCTGGTCGAGGCGTTCGCGGTTGACCCGCAGAATTTCCTGGATCACCCGCACCTTGTTGACCAGCCCGGCATCGTCGATCCCGGTGCCCCGGCCGGTGATCTCTTCCACCGGACAGGGCAGCAGCGCGGCGAAAAGGGCCGAGGAAGGCGTCGTGTTGGCAATGCCCATGTCGCCGGTGCCGAGCAGATCGAACCCCGCGACTACGGCTTCCCGGGCCAGGGTGATCCCCGTCTCCAGGGCCCTGACCGCCTCGTCCTCGGTCATGGCCGGACCCCGGGCGCTGTTGGCGGTGCCGAATTTAATCTTCCGCCTGATCAACCCGGGAGCCCCTTCCAGGGGGTCCTTGACCCCCATGTCCACCACCGCGGCTTCGGCCCCGGCCAGGCGGGCCAGGACGTTGATGGCCGCACCGCCGGCCAGCATGTTACGAACCATCTGGGGGGTCACCTCCTGGGGATAGGCGGAAACACCCTCGGCAGCCACGCCGTGGTCGCCGGCAAAGGTGAAGATTTTTTTTTGTCCCAGGACCGGCCGGTCTGTCCCGGTAATCAGGCAATATTGGGCGGCCAGATCTTCGAGCAGACCCAGGCTTCTGGGGGGCTTGGTCAACTGGTCGAGATGGGCCCGCACGGCCGGTTCGAGATCCCTTCGGACCGGTTGAATGGCTTCCAAGGTTTCCATTAAAATACCCATGACGTTCCTCCTTACGATATTTTGTACTCAATTCGATGTGGGATGTTCAATGTTCTTATTCGTCAAATAAAAAAGGGCTCCTCTCTTCGATGAAGAAAGGAGCCCTTTGCCATCAAGCTCTTCTATTCAGCCTGCCGGTCGTCTTCTGGCTCCCCCGCCTTTTCAACGATCTTCCCGCACCGCTGTAGCGGGGCAGTGATCATTCCAGTCGAAAAGGTTCCTTTTCCCGCAGGGAAAAAGGCGGGGTTACAGCGGCGGGACCGCCACGGATTTAACCGTGTTCCGTTACCGACAAGACCTTTTATTTGAATAACATTTTAGAGAAGGGAAGGTTTTCTGTCAAGGCAAAAACGTGTTTGTATTTCATTGACATCTATCCATATAGTTGGTATGGTTTTCCATATGAAAACCACTTTTAATATCGATGACCAGGTCATGACCCGTTTACGGGAGGAGGCCGCCCGCCAGGGAAAGACTATTACCGAACTGGTGGAAAGTGCCTTGCGCCTCCTGCTTAGAACCCAGAAAACCCGAAAAACCCTTCCAGACCTGCCTTCCTTCGAGGGGGGGCTGCCCCGGGTAAACGTAGCCAACCGCGAGGCCCTGTATGACTTGATGGATCAATCCTGATGTTTGTGGTCGACACCAACATTCTGGTTTACGGCGCCAACCGCAATGCCCCGGAACATGCCCGCTGCCGTGAACTGATCGAGTCCTGGCGCCGCCAGGCCGCCCCCTGGTACCTGACCTGGAAGATCGTCTATGAGTTTTTGAGGGTGACGACCCATCCCAGGGTCATGCCCCATCCCTGGTCCCTGGACCGGGCCTGGAATTATATGGAGGCTTTGTTGTCGTCCCCGTCCCTGATGGTCCTGAACGAAACGGACCGCCACGGGGTCATTGCCGGCGATGTCTTTAGCCGGCTGGGGACGGTACTGTACGGAAACCTGATCCATGATACCCATACGGCTATCATCATGCGCGAATACGGGCTCCGCCGGATCTATACCCGAGATACCGACTTCCATCGCTTTGATTTTCTGGAGGTCATCGATCCCCTGCTGCCCCAGTAATTTTTTTGTGGCGGCGGGCAGACTCTTATAAGCAGGAGGACCCATGGAAGGCAAACGTTCCCAAGACAGCCGCATCGTCATCATTCAGCAGATGACCCAGCAGGACGCCAACCTGGCCGGCAACGTGCACGGCGGGGTGGTCATGAAGCACATCGATTCCACCGCCGGCGTGGTAGCCATCCGCCACGCCTCCGGCAACGTAGTCACCGCCTCCATCGACCGGCTGGATTTTTTCAGCCCGGTCTTCATCGGGGACCTGCTGCACCTCAAGGCCAGCCTGAACATGGTGGGCCGCACCTCCATGGAAGTCGGGGTGCGGGTGGAGGCGGAGAATTTTCTCACCGGCGAGTCCCGCCACACGGCCTCGGCCTACCTCACTTTCGTGGCCCTGGGGAACGACGGCCGCCCGGTGGAGGTGCCGCCCCTGATCCTGGAGACGGAGGAGGAAAGGCGCCGCCACGACGAGGCCGTGGCCCGGCGGGAGATGCGCCTGGCGGAAAAAGTGCGGGAGCGGAAGGCCCAGCGCTAATCTGAAAAACAAGGCGTCGTTTTAAGCATAGTAAGTCGGCAGGGAGGGGCGGCGCTGGATCGGGAAAGTTTTTTTTCCCGGGCGTCGGACGCGGTTGAGAAACTGAACGTGGAACAGGCCCGAAAGGAAGTGGAACCCTTCGTCAGGTACCCGGAAGCCCTGGAAGTTTGGTCCCATGAATTCTTTCGCGAGGTCATGAAAAAAATAATTTTGATTTGAGTTCGATTATTCGGCTGATCCCACTTTTTCTCTCCGCTTACCGGAGCTGATGATGATCTTTTCCCCACGCTTTATTCGTTCCAGGATAGGGGAGGTGTCTTTAAAAAAGAGCGCCTTTGGCCAGGAGATGGGAAAAGAGATCAAAGGGCAGCACTTCGATGCCGTCCCGGGCGCGCAGTTCCGGACCCTGGGGATAAACGATCAGCCGCCGGCGCAGCCCCGGAAGGGCGGCCACGGCGCGCAGGCCCTTGCACCATTTATCCTGAAAAACAGGCCCCGACTTGACCTCGATGGCGGCCCGGTCATTCCCCTTGATCAACAGGAAGTCCACTTCGATGTCCGACTTTTGGGCGGGGGCCCAAAAATACATCTCATCAAAGATCCCGGAATAGTCCCGGTAGGCCCGGAGGAGTTGGGCGACCAGCCCTTCAAACAGGCTGCCTTTTTCTTCGGGGGCCGGGTGTCCGGTCTGGCGTTTCATGGCCCGGACCAGTCCCGGGTCGCACCAGTACCACTTGGGCAGCCTGCGTTCCCGGACGCGCAGGCGGGCTTCATAAGCCGGCAGGGTAAAACAGAGCAGGGTCTCTTCCAGAATTTCAAGAAAACCGGCCACGGTGGTTCGGGCCACCCCGGCCTCGCGGGCGATGGTCGAGGTGTTGATCACCTGCCCGTTAAACAGGGCGGCCAGGGGCAGGAACCGGGCAAAGCCGGGCAAGTTGCGAACGAGGGCCTCGGCCTGGATCTCTTCTTTAAGGTATAACTGAGCGTAGGCCGCCAGCGTTTCTTCCGGCTCGGCCGCGTCCCAGACCACAGGCAGTGCCCCTGTTCTCAAGGTCTGCTGTAAATCGAATTCCCGGCCCAGTTCCTCCGGTACGAAAGGGTGCATAAAACGGCGCAGGACCCGGCCGGCCAGGAGGTTGACACCGGCCCGTTTGAGTTTGCGGGCGCTGGACCCGCAGAGTATGAAGCGCAGCTTTTTTTCTTCAATAGCCCGATGAACTTCGTTCAGCAGATTGGGCAGCCGCTGGATTTCATCCACCACCACCGGAGTCCCCGAGGGGACCGCCCGCAGCTCATCGGCAAAAAGGCCGGGACGGGCCAGGAGCCGCTGATAGGTCTCTTCGGACAACAAGTCGATCACCCGGGCCTGGGGAAAGGTCGAGCGCAGCCAGGTGCTCTTGCCCGATCCGCGGGGCCCCATGAGGAAAAAACTCTGCCGAGGGGCTTTTAGAATTCTGGAGATCAATCTCGCCCTTTTCTCATAGGCTGTTGGGCCGCTCTTTGATTATTGCTAATGTTGCCATCATTTTTCATGGAAAATTGACGACAACATTAGCAAGATGATTGACCTTTGTCAATAGATCCCTGAAACTGTCATAAGGTTTACGAATCTGGCCGGTTAGGAGGACGCCGCCTGCTTCGCTCTGGCCCTGAGATTGCGGACCCCGGTCCAGACCAGCAGCAGGGCAAAGACGATCCGCAGCGTCCCGTCGGGCAGGCGGTTGGCCAGGGTGCCGCCCAGGTAGGTGCCCAGGAGGATGCCGGGGATGAGCAGGGGCACGACCCGGAAGACGACGTTGCCCAGGCGCCAGTGGGTATAGGCCCCGGCGGCTCCGGCGGGCACCATGGCCAGCAGGGAAGTGCCCTGGGCGGTATGCTGGCCGAAGCCGGCCAGGAGCACCATGGCCGGCACCATGACCGTCCCGCCGCCCACGCCCATCATGCCGGAAACGAAGCCGGTAAATACCCCCGTTCCCAATAAGACCAAAACCTTCAGCCCGCCCGTCGCCGGGTGAGCCAGACCGGCCAGGTACGGCTTTACGATCAGCAGCAGGGCCACGAGCAGGAGGAACCCGCCGAAGGCCCTTTTCAGTTGCCATTCCGGCAGGGCATGAGCCGACCGGGCCCCGAAGCGGGCCGTGATGGAGGCCGTGGCCGCTAAAAGCAGGCCGGCCACGAAATCCAGGGAACCGTTCAGAAAATAGGTAGCCGCGCCGGACAGGCCGGTAAAGACCAGGGCCACCAGGCTGGTGCCGTGGGCCTGATGCTGGGTCAGCTTCTGCACGCCCACCATCAGGGGAATCATGACCACCCCGCCGCCGATGCCGACCAGCCCTCCGAAGAGGCCGGCCAGTAGACCGATAAACAGATTAAGCATAGGGAAAACGAGCGAAATCACACCCCTTCCCAGAGCAACAGACCTTTGACCTTGCTAAAGTGGGCGTCATAGGTCACCAACTGCGCCCCCGCCTCCAATGCCTGAGCGGCGATCCAGACATCATTGATTGGGATAGGGGTGCCGGACTGCCGGAGCCCATCCTTCACCACCCCGAAAACCTCAGCCGTGTCCTGGGTGGCCGGTAGAATTTTTATTGAAGGCTTGGCCAGGAAAGAAGCCAACCGGTCTCGGTTTTGCCGCTCTTTGCTCCCGGCGCGAAATCCGGCGTAAAGCTCCC
>JALOOY010000547.1 GCA_025454185.1 Thermodesulfobacteriota bacterium | reverse complement strand
CAGTATTTCCTGGTGGGCTCTGGAAGGCGCGGGCGTCATGTTATAGGCTTCTCCAGCAATGAGCTCCCAACGTCTATCATCGTCCCATTCCAGATAGTCCCGGTAGGTAAATTTGCGATTTTTCTCAGCGGGGAAAGCCATCGCGTCCTCTTCCTGTATTTAGATTTCCCTTAAGTATCCGAAAATCAACGAAAGATTGTCAAGATTATTCTATGGTTTTGAAATTATTGGTTAACAATTTAGCTAATCGGATGGGGATCGCGCCTAAGCGGAAATGTTCCTCCGAGACCTTGTCATCCCAGGGGATCGAGCCCCAATAGGGAACGCCGGAAAAGGAGCGGATGATCTCCGGGGCGGTTTTTTCAGCCGCACCGGGCCGCCCTCGCTGACCGTTGAAGAGGAAGCCCAGGACCCGGATGTTTTGCTGCTTGAGCAGGGTCAGGGTCAACAGGGTGTGATTGATGGTGCCCAGGCCGGGGCGGGCCACTACCAGCACGGGCAAGCCCAGCCGTTTGATCAGGTCGATCACCAGAAATTTCCTTTTCAGGGGCACTAACAGCCCCCCGACACCTTCCACCACCATAAAATCATGATAGATTTGAAGCAGGGCATGGGCCCGGGCGATTTCAGGCCAGGTCCATTGCACTCCGGTCATTTCGGCGGCCGGGAGCGGGGCCAGGGGCGGGACCAGGCAGATCGGGTTCATCAGGGGCGGCGGGTCCATCAGCCCGGTGGTGTTGAGGATCAGCCGCAGGTCCGGAGACATTAGCCCGGCCCTGGTTTTGACGGCGCCGCTGGCGAAGGGTTTGAAATAGCCGCAGTCCATCCCTTGTTTCTTCAGGGCCAGAACCAGCCCGGCGGCGATGATGGTCTTGCCTACGCCGGTGTCGGTACCGGTGATGAAGATACCAGGCGCGGAGCGCTTGGCGCTTGGCGCGGAGCGTTGACTCGTCGATTGGATGATTTTTTCGGTTTCCATAGGATCAATGCGCTGTTCGCTGTTTATCTTTTCGTTTCAAAGCAGCCGCTGCAAAGCCTCCAGCAGAATATCCAGTTGTTCTCCTGTGTGACTGGCTGTCAGGCTGATCCGCAGGCGGCATTGCTTGGCTGGAACGGTCGGAGGCCGGATGGCCGGAATATAGATGTCGCGATCACCCAGGGCCTGAGCCAGGCGCAAGGCCCGCTCTTCCGCACCGACAATGATCGGGAATATGGGGATACCCTCCTGCGGCACCGGCAGGCCCAGGGCCTGCAAACCGGCCCGCAGATAGGCGATATTTCGGCGGAGCGCTGCGAGCAGCCCGGGTTCTTCCCGCAACAGGGTCAAGGCGCAGACGACCGAGGCGCAGACCGCCGGCGGGAGCGCCGTGGAATAAAAGAGGGTGCGGGCCTGGTTGCGCAGATAATCCATCAGAATTTCCGGACCGGCCACAAAGCCACCCAGGGCGCCCAGGGCCTTGCTGAAAGTCCCCATGGTGAACAGATTTTCCGGGTCGATCCCCCAGTGGCCGGTGGAGCCTTCGCCGTGCGGTCCCAGGACACCCGTGGCGTGGGCGTCGTCGACCAGCACCAGGGCCTCGTATTCCCGGGCCAGGTTTAGCAGATCCGGCAGGGGCGCTAGGTCGCCGTCCATGCTGAAGACGCCATCGGTTGCGATCAGTATCCGAGCGTCCGACCGGGGCGGGTTTTGCCGCAGGCGGGCGGCAATGAAATCTACCTCCCCATGGGGGTAGATGACGACTTCGGCCCGGGATAAACGGCAGGCGTCAACCAGACTGGCGTGATTGAGGCGGTCGCTGAAAAGGAGGTCCCCCGCTCCGACCAGGGTAGGCACAACCCCGATATGGGTCAGGTAACCCGAGGAAAAAAGTAACGCTCCTGCGGTTTTTTTCAGGGCCGCGAGATCGCTTTCGACCCTTTCATGGAGGCGGTGATTCCCGGCCACCAGACGGGAGGCCCCCATACCGGTCCCGAATTTTTTCACCGCCAGGGCGGTTTCCCTGATCATCCGGGGGTGCCCGGTCAGCCCCAGGTAATCGTTGGAGGCGAAGAGGAGGCGCGGGCGGAAGGTCCGGTAGCGGCCGGTCTCCTGGAGTCGGTGCAATTCCAATTGAAAGGCGCTTTGGAAAACAGCCGGGATCATGGCGCCTCGGTGACGGTTCGGACAGCCCGAAAGGTCCCGGCCACGAGGTCCCGCAAGGCCTTTTTCGGAATGGTCAGGGGGGGCATGAGGACGATGGTGTCGCCGAGGGGGCGGATGACGATGCCGTACTTGCGGGCCTCCAGGATCACCCGATGCCCCAGGCGCAGATCAGGCGGGTACGGGGCCTTGTTTGTTTTATCCCGGACCAGTTCGATGCCCACCATGAAACCCCTCAGGCGCACCTCGCCCACGTGGGGCAGTTCCCGAAAGGGTTTTAGAAGCTGGTCCAGCAGGGCGATTTTTTCCCCCAGTTTCGAGAAAAAATCCTTCTGGGCCAGCAAACGCCGGTTCTCCACGGCAACGGCACAGGCCAGGGGATTGCCGGTGTAGGTATGGCCATGATAGAAAGTCTTCATTTCCTCCACCCGGCCCAGGAAGGCTTGATAAATTTCTGCGGTAGTCAGGGTGGCGGCCAGGGGCAGATATCCTCCGGTGAGACCTTTGCCCACACAGAGCAGGTCCGGCGTGACCCCTTCCTGTTCGCAAGCGAAAAGGGTGCCCGTGCGGCCGAAGCCGACGGCTACTTCATCGGCAATCAGCAAGACCTGATAACGATCGCACAAGGCCCGGGCCCGCTGCAGGTAGCCGGACGGGTAGGTGATCATGCCGGCCGCTCCCTGGACCAGAGGCTCCAGGATGAAGGCCGCCGTTTTCTCGCCCCGCCGGGCCAGGAGCTGCTCCAGACGGTCCAGGCAGGCCAGGCGGCAACGTTCCGGCTTTTTTCCCAGGGGACAGCGGTAACAGTAAGGGGAGGGCGTCTCATAACTCTTGAAGAGCAGAGGCCCATAGACCTGGTGAAAGAGCGGGATCCCGCCCACGCTGACGGCCCCGATCGTATCACCATGATAGGCGTTTTCCAGACGCAGGAAAGATT
>JALOOY010000068.1 GCA_025454185.1 Thermodesulfobacteriota bacterium | reverse complement strand
CACGGGCTGACCGTGCTCACCGGAGCGATCAAAAACAGTTACGGCTTCCTGCCCGGGGCGCAGAAGGCCCGCCTGCACCGGGCGGCGGGGAACCCGCAAAGGTTTCAGGAACTTGTGGTGGAGGTGTTTCGTCTCCGGCCCCCCGATCTCTTTATCGTGGACGCCGTGGTCGGCATGGAAGGCAACGGCCCGGCCTCGCCGGACCTGCGGGACATCGGACTCCTGCTGGCTTCGGACAACGCGGTGGCCCTGGACGCCGTGATGGCCTTCATGATGGGCTGTGATCCGGGGCGCCTGCGCTTTCTGCAGCAGGCCCGGGAAAAGGGTTTGGGCGATTACGACCTCGAGCGCATCGAAGTCATCGGGGAATTGCAGCCCCTGCCTGATTTCAAGCTCCCCCCCCTCGGCGGCGAGGCCATCCAGAACAACGATGCCATTCAATCTTTCATCTTCCAGCGGACCCTGCTGCGGCCCCAGGCCGATCCGACCCTTTGCACCGGCTGCGGTATGTGCGTCGGCCAGTGTCCGGTGGGGGCTTTGCACCTGGAAGATTCCCGCCCCCTGGTGGACCCCGAAGTCTGCATCACCTGCTTCTGCTGCCAGGAAATGTGTCCGGAAAAAGCCCTGACGTTGTGCTGATAGGGGATGGGGCATCTGACCTAACGATCACACCGGACGGCCCCCGTAATGCAAAACATGCATGGGGATATGCAAAGAATGCATCCCTCGAAAAATTGCTGCGCCGGCATCATGAAAAAGGGATCACATTCGTGTCTGGCTCCACCCGCCGAGATTCACGACCCAAGAATGGCGTCATAAAGTTCCTGACTGATATACTGTGGTTCATAAACGATCCCCTGGGCCGCCAGCGCGGCAACAAAGGCCCGTAGGTGATTCTTCGAACCTTCCAGTAAATTCTGGTATGCCGTACGCAGGTCCAGCCGTTTCGTTCGGTCCAGAGCATGTTGGATATCGATCATGTCGATTTCCTCAATGGTGGCTCCTACGTAGAGCCCGTCCATATAGGACCGCCGACCGTAAACCACCAGTTCATCGTACTTGGTCTGAAGGCTGGGATTGGTGAAGGCGCCCTCTTCCGACAGGGCCGGGTCGGGTAGTTTGTACTTGATGAGCATCTTTAGCATAGTGTCGGTATGCTTCTGCTCGGAAGCAGCAATGTTGGAAAAGATGACGGCCCCCCATTGCGCGTATAGGGTAAGATAGACGTCGCGAGCCAGTTTTTCCTCCTCCCGCTGAAATGTCAAATCCGCCGCCTCGTCGTCGGAGAGGGTGGCCGCTACTGAATCCGAAAAACCGATCAGGGTGGTGCCGGAGATGACCAGCACAGCCAATAACGCTGTTTTAGAAATAAATGATGCCAACTTCATGTTTTATACCTCCTTTAAAATATTGTTTCTGACGGGAGATATTGCACATGACATGCCAAGAGGATTGAAATCGAGGGGGCAGGACCTTAAAGGTGCCGCGTCATTTCGGGGCCTTTCGGCGACCGGCAGGAAAGATGGCCCCGTCGGCGATCAAAGTTCCAAGGGCTTCATGTTCCGGAGGGAGCGGATCACCAAAGCCTGATACATCCGGATACCCTCCAATTTTCTGGCGATCTCCTCTTCCGTGAGCGGCCGCAGGACCTTGGCCGGGACGCCGGAGGCCAGCCGGCCGGCCGGGATCTCCAGACCGGCCCGCACCAGGGCCCCTGCCGCCACCAGGGCGTTCTCGCCCACCACGGCCCGGTCCATGACCACGGCGTTGATTCCCACCAAGGCGTTCTTTTTGATGAGGCAGCCGTGGATCACAGCCCCGTGGCCCAGCAGGCCGCCCGTTTCGATCCGGACTTCCTGTTCGGGAAAGGTGTGAATGACGCAGGTATCCTGCACGACGGCGCCGGCCTCCAGCCGGATGGGGCCGAAGTCCCCCCGCAGGCAGGCGCAGGGCCCGATGTAGGCGCCCGCCCCCACCGTGACGTCGCCGATCAGCACCGCCTCGGGGTGAACGAAGGCCCCGGGGTCTACACGGGGTGATTTTCCATCGAAGGAGTACAGCTTGGCCACGGTTCACTCAAATACAAAATCAAGGGTAGTAAAGGCGAGGTCCCGCGCCTGTTTTTTCACAGCCAAATTCCATTTGCGCGCCGACAGGACCGAGCCGTAGATGTTGCCGATGTAAAATGGCAGTCCGATCCCCCCGGCCAGGATCCCCACCGCCTCCAGTCCGTTGGCGAAAGCCGCCCAGGCCGCGGTGACAAAAGCGCCGTTGACACCCAGGGACATGAACCCCGTAGCAAATTCCTCCGCATAAGCGTAACCGGCCCCCGGTAGAATTCCAGAGAGGATGCCGGCCAGCACTTCCGATTTCTGGGGCAATCCTTCATAGGCCGCCAGGCCGGCCTCGGCTTCTCGGACCCGCGGCCCCCAGGCATGATCGGCATGACCCGCCGTAAACCGCTGCAGGGCCTCCCGGGCGCCCCGGACATCGTCTCCTTCCAGACGCAGCAGGGCTAGGGCCGCCAGGGCCCGGGGGGCCTGATCGTTCGGGGCGCCAGCCGCGAGTTCTTCGAAAACGGCAGCGGCAGCGGCGCGGTCTTTCCCCTTCCAGAGCGCCAATCCTTCCAGGAAGCGGGACTGGCCCATCAGCGGGCTGGCGGGATACTGCGCGGCCAGAAGCCGAAAATTTTTGGCCGCCCGGTCGGGTTCGCCGCCCCGCAGGTACGCCCTGCCGATCTGCAGCAGCACATAATCTCCCCGCCCGGAGTCGGGAAACAGAAACCGAAAGCGCAGGTATTCGGTGATGGCCCGGTAATACTCCTGTTCGGCCAGAAAGCCGTCAGCCACCCGCAGTTGAACCGTTTCGCTGACCACCACGGATTCTTCGCCACCCCGGACCAGGCCGGGCCACAGCAACAAAGCGACCAACCCCAGCGAGAACCAACGTTTCATGGATCCGAAAATTCCAGGAGGGGCTTAGGCGGCGGGAGGTCCAGGATTTTTCCATCCGGCAGGAGCAACGCAGCGGGCCCGGGCTTTTTCAAAAGATGGCAGCGCAGCAGGCGGTCGGCCGTCATGATGACCCCCCAGAAAGGGCCGTTTTCCCGGACTGCCAAGGAGCCGTAGGCCGAACAACTGGGCCGGAACCCGCAACGGTCCGGGTTTACCGGGGAGACCACGGTTTGGTAGAGCCGGACCAGACCCTGCAGCCCCAGCTTCACCGGTGAAGTATCGACGACCCCGTCGGGCAGGCCCTGCAATCCCCCGTGTCCAGGCCCGCCCATGCCTGAGGCCCGGGCCTCTCCCGGGAGCAGCAGGATCAGTATCCAGAGCAGGACAGGCAATTACTTGCCGGCCTTTTCCAGGACCTTCTTCTTGGCTTCCTCGTACTGCTCTTTGGTAATGACCCCCTTCTTGTAGGCGTCTTCCAGACTCTGCAGTTCCTGGCCTACTGTCGGCGCCGTGGTGGCGTTGCCGGGGGTGACGATGATCGGCTGTTCCTTCACGGTGGTGGTGTCCCCGCCGCAGCACCCGGCCAGGCCGACGGCCGCCAAAAGCACCATTACGATCCCCAAAATCCATGGTCTATTCATGTTTCCCTGCTCCTTTTCACCAATAAGATTAGAACGGCTCGGAGGGATAGAGCTCCCTCACGGCGCCGGCCGGATTATGGCAAAACTTGCCGGGGAAGGCAATAGATTAATACGAAAATAAAGACGAACATCCAACATCGAACGCCCAACATCGAACCTCGAATGAGGATGATATTTTCATGCTTCGCGGGTGTCCGGCGCAGGCGGGCCTGGGGCTTTAGTTCGAAAATACAGCCAACATCATTCCGCGGGGAGCCGGCTTTTATCCGGTTCGCTGCCGCCGCCCAGCACGGCGTAGAGCCGGACCTGGTTGGCGATCTTAGCCAGACGGAGGCCCACCAGTCCCTGCTGGGCGCCGTACAGGGAGCGCTGCGCATCCAGGACGCTCAAGAAGCTGTCGAGGCCTTTGTTATAACGGGCCTGGGCCAGCCGGTAGGTTTCGGCATTGGCCTCCACCAGGGACTGCTGCGCCGCCAGTTGCCGGTCCACCGTGCCCCGTATGGCCAGGGTGTCGGCCACCTCCCGGAAGGCCGTTTGAATCGCCTTCTCGTATTCCGTTACGGCGATCTCCCGCTGCACCTTCGTGGCCTCCAGGGCCGACCAGAGGCGGGCGTCGAAAATCGGCATTTTGACCTGGGGGTTAAAGAACCAGGTGTCCTGGCCGGCCCCGAACAGCCCGGACAACTCGCTGCTGGCTGTTCCGATCGAGGTGGTCAAGGTGATGCGGGGGAAAAACGCCGCCCGGGCTGCACCGATGTTGGCGTAGGCGGCCTTGAGCCGGTGCTCCCCGGACAGGATGTCCGGCCGGCGCAGGAGCACTTCCGAGGAGAGGCCGGCGGAAATCTCGCGGGGCGGGCGAACCTCGTTCAGATCCGCCGGTTTTCCGGCCTCCAGTACGGAGAGGGAAGTCCCCAGCAATACATTCAGGGCGTTTTCGTCCTGGGCGACGAGTTGTGTAAACCGGGCCACATCCCCCCGGGCCGTGTCCACCGGTATCCGGGCGCGATAGAGGTCCACGGCGGAGGCCAAGCCCACTTCCTGGCGGCGCTTGACCAGTTCGTAGGCTTTTTCTTGCGCCTCCCAGGTGGAGCGGGACAACGTGAGATTTTCCCGGTCGGCCGCCAGAGTCAGATAGGCGCCGGCCACGGTGGAGACCAGCAGAATTTCCGCGCTGCGGCGGGCCTCCTCGGTAGCCAGGAACTCCTCCAGGGCCCTATCCCGGAGGCTGCGGATGCGGCCGAAGAAGTCGATCTCCCAGGAACTGAGGCCCAGGTTGACGTTGTACTGCTCCGTGGTGCGGGCTTGCCCGGTGCTGGAAAGGTCGCCCGGAATCCGCTGCTGGCTTCCCCCGCCCGTGGCCTCGAGCACCGGAAACAGCTCGCCCCGCTGGATGCCATACAGGGCCCGGGCCCTTTCCACGTTCAAGGCAGCCAGCCGCAGATCGCGGTTGTTTTTCAACGCCGTGGCGATGGCCTGGCGCAGGCCCTCGTCGGCGAAGAATTCCTGCCAGGGAGTCCCGGAGGCCGCAGGGCTTTCGGGAGAAACCGGTGTCTCCCGGTAGGCCTCTCCTTTCGGCCAGGCGCCGGGAACGGGCGCTTCCGGTCTGGTGTAGGGGGGGGCCAGGGTACAGCCGGTCGTCAGCAGGGAGACGCCCAGCATTAATACGGGGATATAGACGAACATCGAACCTCGAACGTCCAACATCGAACCTCGAATTAAAGATAAAATTCCAGCCATGTCAATGATCCTCCGGCGGATGGTTTGGTACCGCCCGGATTGGTCTGTCTTTTCTATTTTTCCCCAGCGTCTTTTCGATGACCACGAAAAAAAGCGGCGCGAACAGGGTTACGAGAAATGTGGCGGTGATCACGCCACCCAGAACGCCCGTGCCGATGGCTTTTTGCGCCCCGGCGCCAGCGCCGCCGGCCAGGGCCAGGGGCAGGACGCCGAAGCCGAAAGCCAGCGAGGTCATGATGATGGGGCGCATCCGCAGTTTCGAGGCTTCCAGCGTCGCTTCCATCAATCCCTGCCCTTCTTCCACCCGGGCCTTGGCGAACTGGACGATCAAAATGGCGTTCTTGGTAGTCAAGCCCAGGGTGGTCAGCAGCCCGATCTGAAAATAGACGTCGTTAGGCAGTCCCCGCAGCGTAGAGGCGATTACCCCCCCGATGACCCCCAGGGGCAGGGCCAGCAGGATCGAGATCGGGATGGGCCAACTCTCGTACAAGGCCGCCAGGCAGAGGAAAATCACCAGAATCGAGAAGGCATACAGAGGGAGGGCCTGGGCCGCAGACTGCCGCTCTTGATAGGACAAACCTGTCCAGTCAAAGCCGACCCCCTGGGGCAGCTTACGGACAAACCCCTCCATGGCCTGCATGGCCTCGCCGGAGCTTCTCCCGGGCGCCGCCTCACCGACGATGTTCAAAGAAGGAAAGCCGTTGAAGCGTTCCAGTTTGGGAGAACCCGAAGTCCAATGCCCGGAGGCAAAAGAGGAAAAAGGAACCATCTTTCCCGACTGGTTGCGCACATAGAGTTTTTCCAGATCTCCGGGCAGCATACGGTAGGGGGCATCGGCCTGGACATAAACCCGTTTAACCCGGCCCCCCTGAATGAAATCATTGATATAAGCGCTGCCAAAAGCCGCCGAAATCGTGTTATGAATCGAAGCGATGGACAGGCCCAGGGCACCGGCCTTCTCCCAGTCCACATCGATACGGTATTCGGGCACATCTTCGAGGCCATTGGGCCGCACCTTGGTCAATACCGGGTCCTGCCCCGCCAGGCCCAGGAGCTGGTTGCGGGCCTCCATCAGTTGGGCGTGCCCCAACCCGCCCCGATCCAGCAATTGAAAATCGAAACCCTTGGCCTGCCCCAGTTCCACCACCGCCGGCGGCGCAAAGGCAAACACCATGGCGTGGCGGATCCGGTAAAAGGCCTTCATGGCCCTTTCGGCCACGGCGCCCACCTTCAGGTTCGGCCCCGGGCGCAGGTCCCAGTCCTTGAGCTTCACAAAGGCCAAACCCGCGTTCTGGCCCCGGCCGGAAAAGCCCACCCCGGAAACGGTCATGATGGCCTCCACCGCCTCCTTTTCGGGCCCCAAAAAATGCTCCCGAACGGTCTTCATAACCCGATCGGTCTGCTCCAGGGTCGCGTTCGCCGGCAGCAGGGCCTGGACCATCAGGATACCCTGATCCTCATCGGGGAGATAAGCGGTGGGCATACGCCGGAAGAGGAAGCCCATGGCGACTACGATCAGCAGAAATACAACCAGATAACGCAGCTTCCTGTGAAGGGAATGGCTCACCAGTCGCAGGTAAAAATCCCTGGCCCGCAAAAAGAGGCGGTCAAATCCGCGGAAGAAGGCCCGCAGCCAGCGAAACTTCCCTGGAGCCTGTTCCCGGCCCGGGGGCGCCGGCTTCAAGAAGGATACGCACAACACCGGCGTCAAGACCAGGGCCACCACCACCGAAAGCAGCATGGCCGAGATGACGGTTATGGAAAATTGGCGGTAGATGACTCCGGTGGAACCGCTGAAAAAGGCCATGGGCCCGAAGACCGCCGAGAGCACCAACCCGATGCCGATCAGGGCGCTGGTAATCTGGTCCATGGACTTGCGGGTGGCCTCCCGCGGGGAGAGCCCTTCTTCACGCATGATCCGCTCCACGTTCTCGACCACCACGATGGCATCGTCCACCAGCAGGCCGATGGCCAGCACCATGGCGAACATGGTGAGCATGTTGATGGAAAAACCGAAGAGGCCCAGCACGGCGAAGGTG
>JALOOY010000067.1 GCA_025454185.1 Thermodesulfobacteriota bacterium | reverse complement strand
CGGACCCCGTTTCCTTCCCAGCGGGCCTTCAGTTCCCGAGGCTTGACCGGCACCGGCTTGGTGCTGGAAGAAACGACGGCGGAAAATTTCCCTTCCAGTCCATCCTTATCCACGGCCCGGACCCGGTAATAATAACGGGTACCGTCCTCCAGCTTCTGATCGACCCCCTGGGTGGCCGGGGCCAGGACTTCCGCCACCATACTCTGGACCGCCTGGGGGTCCCGGCCGCGGAATATCTGGTACTTGACGATATCCGCCTCCTCGGCGGCCCGCCATTTCAGGGAGGCCTGTTTAACCTCCAACTGGCCGGTCTGCACCCCCAGGACCGGTTCGGGGACCGGCTTGGTGACGGCATTGTCAGCGGGGGAGTCGGGACCAGGGACGTCCACTACGTTTACGGCCTGAACCTTATAATAATACCGGGTCTCATCCAGCAGGGGCGCGGCCAGCCCGAAAAAACCCCTTTTGGCGCCGTCTACAAATTCCGCGGTCTCCTGGCCGTCCACGAAGGCAATTTTTTCGAAAGGACCTTCGGGGTGAGCGGACCGAAAAACGGCGTATCCTTTCACCTCCGGTTCCAAAACCGGACTCCATTTCAGGGGCACCCGGCGCGGCTGCAGGCTCCGGGCCTCCAGTTTCCGGACCTGGGAAGGCGGCCCTTTGGTCAGGGCGTTTACCGGAGAAGAGGGCGGCGATTCGGCTCCTTTCTTGTAGAGGGCCGCTATCCGGTAGGCATAGGAGACGGCATCCCCCAGGTCCGTATCGGTTGCGGTCGCGGCCTCCCGCCCTTCCAAAGTCTTGATCTTTTCCCAGGGGCCGTTGCCGGTCCGGCGGCTGATGACATAGCCCCGGACCTTGGGATCCTCAGCGGGCTGCCAGGTCAAAACCACCCGGCGGATCAGGCCGCTTTGGGCCGTCAGACCGGTCACCGCCCCCGGAGGTCCCGCTGTGGTTACCGAGAAGGGCGGGGTGGGCCGGCCGGTCATTTGGGAGGGGGTTACGGCCTGCACCTGATAATAGTAGGTTTCGTCCGCTTTCAGGGAGCGGTCTTCAAAGGGGATCGTTTGCGCTCCGCTCTGCCGGACCAGCCCTACTTCTTGAAAGGGCCCCTGGGCCGAGCCCCCCCGCAGCACCCGGTAGGACGCGACCGCGGCGGGGGCATCCGCCTGGATGTCCAGTACCGCCCCGCCTGGTCTTCCTTCAGCCTTCAGCACCCGGGGGACAGGAAGGGCCAGGGCCAGCGTGTCCCCGGAACGGACCAGTTCCCGCAGGAGTTGGTCCACCATCCGCTGAATCAACTGCTGGGTGAGGCCGGTCATGGTGGTGGTCCGGTCGGCGAAAGCCGTGTCCGTAATGCTCCAGACAATGGCGCCGTCGGCCACGTCGATCATCTTGGCCTGCACACCGATGGCCGTCAGTTCTCCGGCGGCCCGCGACGTGACTCCGTACTCCGGGACGGTCCCGATGATGACCCCCTGGACGCCCAGGACCTGCCCCGCCCGAACCGCGGCCGAACTTTCGGCAATCACCCGGGAATCGCCGGCCTTTTCCCGCAGGATCTGCTCCACTTGGACCCGGTCGATCAATTGATATTTATAAGTGGTCAGCAACTCCGTGGCCAAGAGATCGGCGATGCTGGCCCCGACCAGGTCCGCCTGGGCTTTAAAGGCCATGACCGCCACCATCGGATAGGTCCTTTGGGCGGCGGCCGGATTCACATAGACCCGACCCCGGGCCGCCCCTGCCGGGGCTTCCTGGACCGGCAGGGGTTTCCCGGCCTGGGGCCAGGCGGACAAAGGCGCCAGCAGCCCCAGCGAAATAAAAATGAAAACCGCTCCCCACTGGATCATGAATTTCTCGCGCTCCTCTCCAATTTAAAATATTTCCGCCGAAAACACGTAGATCCGGGTCTCCGGATCTTGCCAGGCCTCCCGGGGCAGCCCGGCCTTCAGGCAGGTGTGTTCCAGAAACGTCTGTCGGTCCCACCGGTATTCCGTGGCTACCTGGGGCAACAGCAAACCCGAACGGCCGCCCCGCTCCAGGAACAGCCCGTGTTTCCCTACTTCGATTTCCGTCACGTCCCGGACCTGCCGGAAGGGAGTCAGCACCGATATTTCGATCTCCAGGTCGGCCAATTCTTTTTGGGTCAAGGGGGGGAACCGGGGGTCTTCGAAGGCGGCGGCCTGGGCCATTTCCATGATGGTCCGGCTCAGGGGTTTAATGGCCCGGGTGTAGCCGATGCACCCCCGCAATCGTCCTTGGCGTTTCAAGGTGACAAAAGCCCCGCGTTTCTCCTTCAGCAGAGCGGTTTCCCCTTCCGGCGTCGGCAGGGGCCGTCCGGTCAGACGGTATTCGATGGCCTGGCGGGCCATCCGGTGCAGCCAGGTTTTCTCTTCCTCGGTGTAGGCTTCGGTTTCGGCACTCATCTTTCCACCTCCCCGGACGTTTCCTGTTTGATAAGGGCTGCCGCCAGGTACCCCACCACCCCGGACCGGTCCCCGGTAACGTCTCCCGAATTGGCGTAATGCAGGACCCGGGCGCGATCGGCTCCCAACCGGCGGGCCGTCTTCATGACCGTCACCAGGATGCCCCCCCCGCAGGCCTCCACCCGGTCGCCCCGCAGGTCCTGCATGAGCCCGGCCTCGTCGAAGGCCGCCACCCGGTCCAGGACCCTTTTATCCAGGGACCTGGCCTGGGCATAGGGGTGAAAATGGGAAAGGTCGGTGCTGGCCACCAGCAGGACCTTTTTATCCCGGAGTCCCCGGGCCAGGGCCCGGGAGATTTCCTCGGAGGTCTCCTCATCCTGGGAGCCCTGAATGATAGCCACCAGGGAAAAATCCCGGAGTGTCTCCTGCAGGAAAGGGATCTGGATCTCCAGAGAATGCTCCTGGGCGTGGCCCTCGGGGACGTAGCTGAAAACGGGGCTTAACTGCCTCAGGGCATCGGATAGGACCGGGTCTACCGGCGCCACCCCCAGCGGGGTTTCGTACCCGGTCTTGCGGTCGATGGAGGCCCCGCGAAAGGCATGCCTGTGGCTGGGGGCCACGATCACCACCCGCCGGAAAGGCTGGCGGAGCAGCCATTTGTAGGCATGGGCCGCCACACCCCCCGAGTAGGTGTACCCGGCGTGGGGGACGACCAGGGCCCGCAGTTCCCCCCCCGAAACATCCGGGTCCGGCGCTTCCTTCAAAAAGCCCTGGATCTGGGCCCGCAGACGGTCCGGATGGCCGGGATACCAGGTCCCGGCGAGGATGGACGGACGAATATCTTCCACCATGGTGGGCCTCCTTTGTCAAGGATTCAAGGCCTGCTTTCCCTCGATTCCAGGCGGCCCGGCACCCAGCGGTTTCCCTGCCAGTGCCCCGGCACCAGTATGGTGCCCGGCAAGGGACCGGGCAGGGGGACCGGCGCGCGCAGCAGGGGCGGCCCGGGAGCCAGGAGACCCCGGAAGCCGGACGGCGGCCTTTTTTTCTGCGGGTCCGGCAGAACCGGTCGCCCGAAGGGCCCGGCCGGCGAACGCGGCCAGGGTTTGATTGCACCGTACCCGCTCCCGACCTGCCCGAGAAAAATCAGCCCCGTCAAAATCAGCGTCAATCGTCTCATCTGTCATCCCGCTTTATTATCCCGTCCGGAAACCTCATACCACACTGGAACAAGATCGGGTCGGCCTTCCGGAATAGTATACCACAAAAGAGGGATAGGGAAAAAATCATCCTGCGTTTTCGGTCTTGGTGTCGGCCTTTTTTTTCTCCCGTTTCTTCTCATACATCAACCGGTCGGCCTGGGCCATGAGCTCTTCGATGGAAGTCAGCCGTCCGGGAAGGTGGCGAACGACGCCCTGACTTACGGACAGCGTGTAAGGGCGGCGTCCCTTTTGATTGGCGACCGAGAGATTGCTGGTAAATCGGCCGCTCAGAATTTCAGCACGGGCCGCCGAGGTACCCTCGATGGCCAGCACCACGAATTCATCCCCGCCGATTCGGGCCAGGATGTCGGGCTCCCGGAAGGTTTCCTTTAAGATAGCCGCTACGGCCTGCAGGGCCCGGTCACCTTCGGAGTGGCCGTAGTGGTCATTGATGTTTTTCAGATCGTCCAGGTCGGCAAAAAGCAGAAAAATACCCCGCTGCATGCGGTCGGCCATCTTCAACTGCTGTCGGGCCAGCGTCAGAAAGCCCCGGCGGTTGTACAATCCGGTCAACTCGTCAATCAGGGAAAGGGCGCGCAATTCCTCCTGGGCCCGCTTCTGATCGGTAATGTCCCGCTCCATGACGAACAGATAGGACTGGCCCTCGATATGAAACTGGCTCAGGGAGACCTCCGCCTCGAAGCGACGGCCATTCAAACCTTGATGGACCCACTCGAAACGTTGCGGCCCCTGACGGATGGACTTCCGGGCCAGTGCGGCGCCTTTTTCTTCCGAGGTCCGGCCGTCGGGCTGCCGCTCCGGAGAGAAGCGGAAGGGTGTGCTGCCCAGGATTTCGGTGCGGCTGCAGCCCAGCAGCCGTTCGGCGGCGGGGTTGCAGTCCACGAAAATGATCCCTTTCATGACCAGGATAGCCTCCTGGGCCGCTTCAAACAAAATCCGGTAGCGCCGCTCGCTTTCCCGGGTGGCCTCTTCCATGCGCTTCCGTTCGGTGATATCCCGGATGATGGTCTGTAGAAAAACCTCCTGGCCGATGAAGATGCGGTTCAGGCTGACCTCGGCATCGAAAGGCACCCCGCCGCCACGCAGAAGTTTCCATTCAAAGAATTGCGGCTCCCCGACCAGGGCGGGGCCAATCTTTTCCCGGAGGGTGGCCGCGGACGCGCGTCCGTCGGGCTGGCTGGGCGGGGAAAGTTCCCAGGGGGCCCTCCCGATGACCTGCTGGCGGCCGGCGTTGAACATGGCCAGGGTCACCGTGTTGCAGTCCACCAGCCGATCATCCTTCAGCAGACAGATGGCATCGTGGGCCGCTTCAAACAGGCTGCGGTATTTGGCTTCGCTCTCTTTCAGCTCCTCTTCGGCCTTCTTTTTTTCGGTCACATCCCGCGCCGTGCCCTTGAAGCCGGTCTTCCAGCCTTCCGCACTTTTGATGGGAAAGACCGAAAACTCGACCGAACGCTCCGTCCCGTCTTTACCAACCGTCTCCACGGCAATGGCCTTGACGGGCCGCCCGGTCTCGAAAACGGCGTGAAAAATCCGGTAGACCCGTTCGGCCGTCTCCGGCGTGGTAAAATCCTTAAAATTCATCCCCCGCAATTCCTGCAGCCCATATCCCAGTATTCCAGCGAAGGCCTCATTACAAAAAAGGTAGTTGCCGTCCAGGTCCACCTCGTAATACCCGTCTTCCACATTGTCCAGGAGGGTTCGATACCGTTCTTCGGATTCGCGCAGGGACTGCTCCACCTTTTTACCGGCGCTGACATCCCGGAAACTCCAGACCCGCCCGACCACTTCCTTTCCGATCCGTTGGGGCTGGGAGTAGCGCTCAAAAAACCTCCCGTCTTTAAATTCCAGGAGATCAAAGCTTTCGGCTTCCGGGTTCTCATACAGTTCCCGGACTTTTTGGATAAAGGCCCCCGGCTCTTTCAACTGATCTAAAACGTACTGCAAGGCCTTGTGATCGTCCCGGCTGACTATGATTTCCTCCGGAATTTGCCACATGACGGCAAAACGGCGATTGGACAGGACGGTCCTACCGTTACGATCTACCACCAGAATGCCGTCCTGGGTAGATTCCAGCGTAGCCTGGAGCAGGGAGATGGTTTTGAGCCGCTCCGCATCGTTCCGGCGCCGCGTCACCTTTACCGGATCAGGGTCTCCGACCGGCGGGTTGACGGTCGCCGACGCGCCTGGTCTTCGGCCCCCCCTTTTTTTATCATCTGACATTGACCGGTGCCTCCTTGCCCGTCGAACCCCGTGATCAGCCGGCGGTTGGGGTCCGAGAATAGCATAACCTGCGGATAAGGCAAGGAGAAAGGAAATGAAGCGGAGCGCTGTTTTTTTCTTGACTTCCCGGCCCTTATTCTTAATATACCTACCGGTAAGTAAATATGGATACCGACCACACAGCACCGGGCCAGAGCGCCTTCCCCCCCCCCGCACCCGTCGACGGTAACGTCCGGGAACGGCTGTTAAACAAGGCCGCCCGGCTCTTTGCCCGAAAAGGTTATGCGGCTACCACGGTGCGGGAAATCGTGGCCGAGGCCGGCGTCACCAAACCGGTCCTCTATTACTATTTTCGGAGCAAGGAAGGGATCTACTCCGAACTGCTGCAGGAAGCGCTGAAACGGTTCGAGGCCCTGCTGGAGGAGGCCCGGCAGCGCCGGGGCCGGGCGGTCGAGCGGCTGCTGTTTCTAACCGACCGGGTCCTGGCCTTGTTTTTAGACCAGATCGAGGTGGCCCGTCTGGCCTACTCCGTTTATTACGGCCCCCCCCAGGGCACACCGGACTTCGATTTGGACGCCTATCATTTTAAATTTCAGGCCCGGCTGACCGCACTGGTCCGGGAAGGATTTGACAACCGGGAATTCAGGCGGGGCACTGTGGAAGACGTGACCTGGCTGGTCCTGGCCATCCTGAACATGGCCCTGGAACTGCAGCTCTCCCATCCGGAAAAGGGTTTCGGGCGGGAGAACCTGCGCCGGATCCTGAAGCTTATGGTGGCCGGTCTGCAAGGCCCCGCCAGCGCAGAAAGGGAAAATTGCTCATGAAGAAAAATTGGATGGCCGGCATCGGCTGCCTGCTGGCCGGCTGCCTGCTCGGCTGCTCGTCATCGAATCCGGAAAAAGCCTTGGACGGGAAACCCTCCGGAAAACCGCCCGTAGCGGTGGAAGCGGTCCGGGTGCAGACGCGCGATCTGGTCGAAGGGATCGAGGTCGTCGGCTCCCTGGCCCCCAGACTGGAGAGCCGGGTGAAATCCGAATATGCCGGAATCGTCACCGACGTGTACGTGACCGAATGGGTCCGGGTCAGGCAGGGGCAGGCCCTGGCCAAACTGGATACCCGGGAGGCCGACGCCGTGCTGCAGAAGGCCCAGGCCGCCGTGGAGGCCGCCCGGGCCAATGTGCTCCAGGCCGAAGTGGGCGCCAACCGGGCCGACCGGGAAGCGGAACGGGCCCGTAACTTGAAGGAATCCGGGCTGATCACCCAGCAAAACTTCGACGATGCCCAGACCGAAAAAGCGGCCGCCCAGGCCCGCGTTTCGGCCGCCAAGGCCCAGCTCCTGGCCTCCGAAAAGGAAATGAACCAGATTCGGACCCGTTTGGCCAAAGCCGTCATCCGTGCCCCCCTGGATGGGGTGGTGGCCCAGCGGGACGTCAACGTGGGGGACCTGGTCGGTGAAGCGGGCTCCACCCGAATCATGTTCCGTATCGTAGACAACCGCCTGCTGGACCTGACCTTCACCGTTCC
>JALOOY010000066.1 GCA_025454185.1 Thermodesulfobacteriota bacterium | reverse complement strand
GTACTTTTGTCAGCCTCTATTCCAGTGGACTGCCGGTCATCCTGAACCTGGATATCGCGGCCAAGACCTTCGGCAACGCCTACCTGTCCAAGGTCGTGCAGGAGGTGAAGGAAGGGGTCAAGGAGGGCGGGGACATGTGGGAGAAAATGCGGCGCTCTCAGGTCTTCCCCCCTCTGGTATATCACATGTTCGCCATCGGTGAGTCTTCGGGGGCCCTGGACCGCGTCCTGGGCAAGGTTTCAGACTATTATGAACGGGAGGTTGACTATTCCGTCAAGAATCTGACGACCATGATCGAGCCGATCCTGATCATCACCATGGGGGCCATGGTCCTGTTCCTGGCCATAGGCATTTTCCTGCCCATGTGGGACTTGACCAAACTGGCCCATCGGAAATAGCGGGGCGGGATTTTTAACAGGGCGCCGGCGGTAGATCCGTTTAAAAAATAAAATGGACTCAATAACTAATAAAATATTGAATATATTAAATTTTTATAATTTTATCCTTTTCCGGACCATTGCCGACCGCTATCTGCGGCTAAGGGTTTCCTGAAAAAAATTAAGGCTTTTCATTTAAGTGCCTTTTCAAGCCGACCGATATTTAAAGTAAACATGCCGAGCAACCGTTCTGGATTAGCAATTTTAGGTATCGGAATTGCAAGGATGCCGACGAAGAACCCGCGACACAGGGTTCAGGAAGGCAACAGCGGATTTACCATAAATAAGAAAAAACCACAAACAGGAGGGAGAAAACATGAAAAAAGGGTTAAAGAACAACCAAGGTTTCACCATGATTGAATTGATCGTCGTCATCGTGATCATCGGCATCCTGGCGGCCATTGCCGTGCCCCGCTACCTGGATTTGCGTAACGCAGCGGAAACGGCGGCCCGGGACGGCATGACCGGGAACCTCCGGGCCGCGGCCTCCCTGGCCTACGCCAACGCCCTGACCCAGACCCCGCCGGTGGCCCCCAGCGCGGCCCTGACCCTGGGACAACTGGCCGAAACGGGCGGGATCACGCTGGCCGGCAACACGTTTACGGCGACCATCAACGGCACGGCCTATACCTGGACCTGGGCCTCACCGGCGACGATCACCCCCAACTAAACCTTACTGCTTAAATTTTTAGGGGCCCTCCCCGTTCAAGGGAGGGCCTTTTTTTAACCCATGCGAAAAGGCCGGCGACAGGGGATCCTGTTATGGTCCATGTGGGGGGGGCTGGTCCTGGCCTATTTTGCCGAGGCCCTGAGCCGGCCGGTCCTGCTGGGTGAGCGGGACCTCTCTTCCTTTTTCTTCCCCACCGTAAAACTATGGTTGGAAACCCTCCGGCTGGGGGAATTCCCGCTGTGGAACCCCTACAGCTTTGCCGGGCAGCCGCTTTTCGCCTCGCTGCAGGCCGGAGTGCTGTATCCCCCCAATGCCCTGCTTTTCTTCCTGCCGCCGGTTTTCGGCTTCAACCTGATCATCGCCCTGCATTTTTTCCTGGCCGGCTGGTTCGTCTATCACCTGGTGCGGGAACTGGAGGGGAGTCCCGCGGCGGGGATTCTGGCCGCGTTGAGCTTCTCCCTGGGGGGGTTCCTGCTCTCCCTGCACACGGTGCTGTCCTCTCTGCAGTCAGCCGCCTGGGCGCCTTTGGTCCTTTTCCTTTTCCTCCGGGCCTTGCGGCGGGAATCGAAAGTCTACGGGCTGTTCACGCTGGCCGCTGTCCTGGTCCAGTTCCTGGGCGGCGGCATCGAAATATTTTTGATGACCCAGGTCCTGGTCGTTAATCTGGCCGCCTTTCCCCGCTTTTGGAATACCCCCGGCGACCGGCCGTCCTGGCCCTGGCATCTGAAACTGACCTGCGGTCTGTACCTCCTTTTTTTAGGGTTGGGGGCCTTTCAGATTTTCCCTTTCTGGGAAATGGTGCGGGAGTCCAGCCGCGGTAGCGGGTTTTCCTTCGAGCAGGCCACCCGCTGGTCCCTGTCCCTGAAAGACCTGGGAAACCTGCTCTTTCCGGATTTTTTCTGGCGGGGTATGGGCTATTATTACGAGGACCAGAACTGGCTGAAGAGCATCTATCTCGGCTGCATCCCCTTGGGGCTGCTGTCCATTTATTTCCGCTACGGGGGGGGGCGCCGGGCCTGGTGGGCCGGGCTGCTGCTTTTTTCCCTGGTCCTGGCCCTGGGGCGCCATACCCCCCTGTACGGGGTGCTCTATCGGATCGTGCCCGGCCTTTCCCTGATTCGTTATCCGGCCAAGTTTTTTTTCCTGGTCCATCTGGTCCTCTGCCTGCTGGCCGGATTCGGCTGGGACGCCCTGGTAAAAAAAATCCGGACCTCGGACGAGAGGGGCCGGCCGGGATTCAAGAGGATGGCCCTGACCCTGGCCCTGGCCCTGGCCGGGTTGACCCTGGCCGCCCTCCTTTTCCAGACGGCCGTGATGGAATATCTCCGCACCCCTTATTCCGAAGTGCCGGCCCGGACCTGGACCGCCAATCTGCACAACCTCGTGCGTCTGACCGTGGTAGCCCTCCTGGTCCTGATCTCCCTGGCCTTGCTGGCCGATCGCAAAATCTCACCGGCCTGGGGGGGGCGCTGGTTGATCGTACTGCTGGCCGCCGACCTGTTCCTGGGTAACTGGGGGGAATACCGTCTCTTTGACCGGGAGGCCTACCTGAAGACCAGCCCGAACCTGGAGATCGCCAAAAAGGATCGTGAACTTTATCGGGTCTACAGCCACCGGCAGGTCCTCAAGGCCCTGGTCCCGGCCGGGGAGCGGGAGTGGCGGACCGCCGATTTCCATCAGGAACGCTTCTACCTGGACTACCCTTTGGTGCATCGTGTCCGTAACGCCCTGGGGTTCCAGGTGCTGGTCTTCAAACCCATCCGGGACCTGCTGGTCCTCCTTGAGACCGCTCCCCGGCCCGATACGACCGACGTGTTGCGCCTGCTGAATGTCAAATACATCTTATGGTCCGAGCCGATCGTTTCGCCCGATTTTCGCCTGGTCCGCCGGATGGGACCGCATTATATCCCCGGTCCGAAGCAGGGCGGTCGCCCCGACCGGACCCCGGAGGTGCGCAGCTTCGAGCCCCTGCTCTATGAGATCCGCCATACCTTGCCCCGGGCCGCACTGATCCCTGAGGCCAGGGTCGTAAGCGGCGAACGGGAACTCGGGGACCTGATCAAGGGCCGGGGCTTCGAACCCGAGCGGACGGTTTTGCTGGAGGAGCCGCCGGTCCTGTCGCAAGGGGGCGCTTCGGCAGCGCCATTGCGGGATGAAATTCGGTGGGGCGCTGGAACGAACACCCGGCTGGAACTGGAGGCGTCCTGTGCCGGTCCGAGGATGCTGCTCCTGAGTGAACCGGATTATCCGGGCTGGCAGGCCAGGGTAAACGGGAAACCGGCCCGGATCTACCGGGCCAACCATGCCTTTCAGGCCCTGGCCCTCGGCGCGGGGACCCATGCCATCCGTCTGGAATACCGGCCGGCTTCCTTCCGCTGGGGTCTGGCCGTATCCGGGATGAGTCTCCTGAGCCTGCTGCTGGGGGCCGTTTTTTTCCGGGTCCGCAAACAAGGCCTCGGACCGGAAGGGGATGCGGAGGAGCGCGCCGGGTTTAGGGATCGGCCGGAAAGGTATTCAGGCTGATCTGCGCCGCCTCGACCTGCAGCAGCCAGGCCCGGCGGTCCCGGAAATAGCGGCGCAGGGCACCGTCCGCCTCGGGGTCCATGGCCCTGGCCCAGACTACGCGGGCCTGGTCGATGTCCGCCCGATTGTAAACCCATTCCTGGTGCGGGGAGTGCCCCGGGCCGTAGCGGACGATGACCAGATGATGCCCCGGGGTCTGCTCCAGGGCCTTCAACAGGCGGGCCCTTTCCAGGGTCCAGTCGGGGGTTTTCCAGAGTTGGATCAGGATGAAGGGCAGGCCGGTCGCCACCAGCGTCATGGGCAGCACCGCCCGGACCAGGGCTTCCCCGGAAAAGCGACCCCGCCAGTGCAGGAAGCGGGCCTGACGCAGGGCTTCCACCAGGAGCAGGAAGACCAGCGGGGCTGCCGGGGCGGCGTAATGGGGATAAGCCCAGGTTTCAGCCAGCAGGCCGGCCAGCAGCAGCCCGCCGCCGGCCAGCGCGAATTTCACCGGCCGGCGCCGCCACATGTAGGGGAAGGCTGCCAGAAAAGGCGCGAACAGAAGGCCGAAGTAAAACCAGCCGAGGGCCCTGAGTTTCAACCCCGCCACCCGCAGCCAACCCGAGAAGGTCTGCTGCATCTGAAAGCTGTCTTTAGACCAGCCGGTATGGAATTCCCGCAAGACCTGGTGATTATAATCCGGCGGGGATTTGAGCGGCTGCCACAAAAAAACCGGGGCCAGGCCGTAGCGGGCCTCGTGGACCTGGTAGGGCAGCAGCAGCGGATCGCCGGTGACCCGGTAATTATAGAAGCCCATTCCCAGGGCGGTAAAGAGCAGGATGGAACCAAGGGGCACCCCAACCGCCCGAAAAGGAAAGTGTCCCGAACGCTGTTGGAAACGCACCAGTCCGAGCAGCAGGGCGGCCGCTGCGGGAAGGCCCACCAGCAACCCTTCAAAAGGGCGATGGTTGGCCAGGAGGGCCAGTCCCAGACCGAGCCCGAGGGCGTCGCGCCCCCGGGGGTGCTTCCGGAGCCGCGGCAGGGCCCCGAAAATCAAGGCCCCGCCCAGAACGGCCACGGCCCCTCCCCAGTAACTCTGACTCCAGTAGGCCATGGTGCCCGGGGCCTCCGGGAATAGGGGGCCGGAGAAGACCAGCCGGACCGCCGCCAGCAATCCCCCCCACCAGGCCCAGCGCAGCGGGCACCAGCCGGCCAGCATCCAGGATGTGGCCGCGGCGGCCAGGGCCACGGCCAGCCAGACGCCCACCAGGGGCGACCCGAAAAAGAACTGACCGCAGGCCAGCATCAAACCCTGGGCCGGAGGGTATTTGGAGGCATAGGTGGGTTGTTGGATCACATGAAAGGTCTCGAAGTGCTTCCAGAAGGGGTGGGTCGGGTTGGTCAGGCGGCCCGCGGCCAAGGTGTCGGCGGCCAGGAGGTTGCTGAACTCGTCGTGAATGGCAGGCTGGGGGACCCCGGCGACCAGGGCCGCCAGGACGCAGCCGAAAAAGGCCGTGAGGCCGACGAACAAAAAGACCAGGGCCGGACGGTGCCTGGAAAGGGGCAGCCGGCGGGGCAGCAGGGCCGGGGAGGTCCGGGGACCGCCTTTCCGGCCAAGAAGACAGGCCAGGGCCAAGCCGATCAGGGCCAGAATTTCAAAGACCGGCAGCATAGGCGTTCGCAGCGCAGGGCCCCATCATTTCCGGGCCATAAGGTAATACTGGGCCCCCAGGGGAAGTCGCACCAGGAACGCCTCCAGGGGGCGCAGCCGGGCCAGGGGCCGGGGAAAATAGAACAGGTACCGGGTGGAATAACAATGGGAGAAGCCGCCTTGCTCCAATAGGCGCCTGGTTTCCCGGGCCGGCAACGGCTGCGCTTCCCGGTCGAAGGGTATGCGCCGCATCACCATCCGCGTCCCCGGATTCCAGGGATTGTTTTCGAACAGGGCGAAAAGTCCCCCCGCCCGGGTTTTCCGGCTGATCTCCCCCATGACTTCGGGCCGCTGCTGTCGAGGAATATGATGGAATACACCGTTGCAGTAGCAAAGATCCACGGTCTCCAGGTTGGGAAAAGAAGCGCAAAAGGAAACCCGTTCCGAGGCGCAGTTCCGGCGGGCCAGGGCCAGGGCCGGCTCAGACGTATCGAAACCGACGACCCGCGCTTCGGGAAACATCGCCGCCAGGTGCCGGGCCGTGTCGCCCACGCCGCAACCGAAGTCGAGGATCCGTTCCGGTCGAAACCCGGCGGGTAGCCGGCGGCGCAGGTCGCTCAGCCGGCCGCGGATGAAGAAATCCTTGTCCTCTCCGGAGAGCCGCAGCCCCTGATGGAGTTGGGCATCGTATTCCCGGGCCAGATCAAACATGGGGGTCCTGTCGGCACGGTTCGGTGCCGGCGGAAGTCCGCCGGGTCAAATAGTCCAGACGGGCGGCCAGCAGCCCCAGGGAATAGCCGATCATTTTAGTGCCGAGCAGGATGATGGCCAAGGAATAGAAAAAAGACATGACGATGAAACGGGACCAGTGTTCGTAGGTGGCGCCGGTGAGGACCAGTTCCCAGAAGCTGGGCAGCACCAGCAGCCCTCCGAGCGCAAAAAGAAAAATGATGATGTACCAGAAGATGCGTGAATCCAGAAACCTTCCCAGCGGGTCCTGGGGAACCACAGCGCGTCGGGAGCACAGGACCAGGTTCACCATCCGGCGGCTCACGTGGGCCGCACAGAAGAGGAGGCCGGCACTGCTTCCCAGCAGGCTGCTGACAACGAAGCGGTAGATCATCCACTCGGCCACCGTCCGGGTTCGCAGGTAATAGATCACGGGGTAGGCCATGAAGAACACCGCCAGGCCCAGGGCCAGGAACCCGACCAGTTCCAGGGGGGCGGAGGGACGGTAGAGAAAGGCCGACTCCAGAATGGTTTTCAAAAAGCGGACCCCGTCTCTCCAGACCTTGAGTTTCGAGGTCCCGGTCCGCTCGTGATAGGGCATGTCCTCCTCCGAAATCCGCAGGTCCTCATCCAGCAGGGCCCGGGCGCTCATGGCCGGGGTAAAATGCAGCCCGTCGGGCAGGGGCAGGAGTTTAGGCAGGCTGGCGCGGCGCACGACCCGCATGCCGCTGGCCGTGTCCCGGACTTTCACGGCGGAAAAGAGGGTCAACATACGGGCGAAGAGGAAATTGCCTGCCCGGCGCAGGGCGGGCATGCGGCTTCGGGCATGCAGGCGGTTGCCCAGGGCCACGTCCGAACCGTCCCGTTCCAGGGCTTGACAGAGGTCGGCGAAGAAGACCGGATCGCAGGTCCCGTCCGCATCCAGGAAGCCGAGCAGTTCGGCGTCGGACCGGGACCAGCCCTCCTTGATGGCCGCCCCGTAGCCCCGGTTTTTCTCAAAGACGATGAGCCGAATACGATCGCCGTAGCGGCGGGCAATGTCCACCGTGCGGTCCGTAGAGCCGTCGCTGACTACGGTGATGTCCACCGCCGTGACCGGCGACCGGGCCATGATGACCGATCGGGCCTCCAGGGTCCGTTGAATGATGCTCTCGATGCCGGCTTCCTCGTTCAGGGCCGGAATCACGATCAGCAGTTTCATGTCGTTAGATCCTGTAGCATATTTCCCCCGCTTTACCAACGCTTTTTACCGATCAGGAGGGGAGGAACCGGTCACGCATTTTCAAGACGGGCATCTCGATGGCCCGGTAGGGATACAGCCCTTCCGTACTGAAGAACATGGCCGTGACCATGCTGTCGAGGGCCGCGATAATGGGGTCATAGGCGGTTTCCGTCGTCGGAAGGCCGGGCCTGAGGGTATCCGGGGTGGATGCCGGAAGTCGGAGGCTGGTCAGGGCGAGCA
>JALOOY010000065.1 GCA_025454185.1 Thermodesulfobacteriota bacterium | reverse complement strand
CGAGGCCATGGCGCTAGGGCAGCCCAGCCCCGGGTACCACGACGTTGACTACCTCGATGCGGCCGTTGGGGTTGGCCGTCGCCTGGTCTGGGTCGTGGGTCTCGGCCGTGCAGACGTAGAGGATGCGCCGGTCAGGCCCACCCAGCATGCAGGCGTAGGGTCTGGTGGATACCTGCGCGTGGTTGGTGATCATCCCTCCCTCCCGGACGCGGAGCAACAACTTCCTGAAGCCATCTCACTGATCAAGGCCATTCTTATTATTTGCATCTCTGGTTTCCTGTGCTACTATTCCCTGAAAGTCAGAAATCGAGCCAACCTATGTCTTCAGAAATGATCCCGGCGGATAAAAACCTGCGCAAAAAAATTATCTTCCTGCTGATCTTTTTTGTCCTGGGCCTCATGCTGTTGAGCCCTTACCTGAATGCCCGTCTGGCCGAGTGGCGGCAGGAGGCCGCAACGGATCCCGAAACAGCCTGGGTCCGCTACTCCTCCCTCTTCCAGTGGCTTCTGGGTCTTACGGCCCTGCTGGTTTCGGCGGCCTCCGTCTATTTGATCGTAGTCTCGGTCCGGGTCTTGAAAAGCGACCGATATCCGCCGCCGGGTTGGAAGGTCATCCGGGATACCCGCCTGCAGACCGGCCGCCGGGCCCGAATCACCGCCTATATGCTGATGGTCAATTCCGTAATTCTGATCGTGCTGGTCAGCCTGATCTTCCTGGTTTTCACGAAGCTGGCGGGCCGAATGACCACCCCGCGCGGAACGGCCCCACGCCCCCCCCTGTCTGGGTCAGAATCCCGGCGCTGAGGCCGGCCGCGGGCCGCGGGAATATTATTTTTTTTACTGACAGCGTAGGGCCTTATAATGTATGGTGTTTTCCACAAATTTAGAATTATTACTGTTCAGGGAGGATTAAAAATGAGGGTAAAAGGGACGTTTGTCGCTCTGATCGGTTTTTTTCTATTTCTCGCCGCGGGTATTCCGGCGGCGGAGGCCTCAACCCCGCTCAAAAAATTGGGGCAGGCCCCTTTTTACAAGGCCAAAAATCTGAAGGCCGCTGATGTGTATCCCCTGGCGGTCCGTTTTAAGAAAGACGTGGCCAACGGCTTCACCCAAGCCGGGGCCACCGAACTTTTTGAGCCCTTCATGGAGCAGCTCAAAAAACAAAAACCGGAAGCGGTCAGCGTCCAGCCAGGCCAGACCCTGCAATGGATGATGTACAAGAAAAAGGGGAAGGTTCGCGTCACCCGGGACCGGATCTGGGCCGGAAAAGCGCCTTTCGAGGCCTACAGGGTCGTCGTTCCCTACAAGGATGCCAATTACGAATTTATTGTGCCGAAAATCTGTTTGAATATTTCCCTGAAGGAAGTCACCGCCGCACCCAAACCGGCTACCCCGCCGCCGGCGGCGCCTCCGGCAGCCAAGCCTGAAGAGCCTAAACCCCTGCCGCCCGTGAAGGAGACTCCGGCCCCGCCGGTTCAGGAGCCCAAAGCGCCGCCCGTAACGACGGCACCGCCGGCCAAGGAACCGGAACCCAAGGTCGCGGCCCGGAAGGGGTTTTTCGTGGGAGACGTGGGGATGCTCACCCGCCTTGACCCCTCCGTCTTCGGCCTGCTGCGTGCCGGTTATCGGTATAGATTTGCCGATAAATTCGCCGTGACCGGGCTGCTGGGGGGCGCCCTGTTGATCGACGGGGACAATGACGAATCGGCTTTTCTCGCGGACGCCCTTTTAACTTATTATCCGGTCTCCAACTTTTTTATGGGAGCCGGCGTGGGCTTATGGGCCGGCAGCTCTAATTCCAAAGCCGACCTGATTCTGGAAATCGGCATTCCCATCAATCAGGCCCCCCAAAGCCTTAACTTTGAACTGTTCCTGGAAGGCCGGTCGGCCTTCGACCAGATGAGCGACTGGACCAAATACGGACGGTGGGGCTGGGGGCTGCGGGTTCTTTTTTAACCCTAAGGGCAAAGCCTTGCCGGGTTTGGTCGGCAGGGACGCCGACCCTACGAAAGACCTGCTTCACTGGGAAGTTGTAGAGTTAAACATGTTTTTCGTAGGGCAGGCGTCTCGCCTGCCGGCTCGGTATGGTTCCTATCAGAGAAGGGCAGGGCCGCGACCTTGCCCTTTTTTTTACCGTTACAGGTCCTTCAGGTATTGGTCGCGGTTGTTTAAAAAATCCCTGTACAACCGGTAGTAGTCCGTATCCTCGTAGGCCTTCTCCCTGACCGGGATGTCATCGAAACTGAAGATAGCCGCCCCGGGCAGGGACAGGAGTATGGGCGAATGGGTGACGGCCAGGAACTGGACCTGGCCGGTTTCCGAGGCCCTTTTGAGGATTTTCAAGAGTTCGAGCTGTTTACGCGGGGACAGGGCGTTCTCCGGTTCGTCCAGAAAATAGAGCCCTTTTTTTTGGTAGGTGGCGCCGAAATACTGGATATGCCGCTGCCCGTGGGAGCGGGATACCAGCGATGCACCGCCATAGTACTGATACAGGGCGGGATTGGGTTTGGCCCAGGCATCGAGGCACTCGGCGAAATAGCGAAAAATCTCCGCATCGAAATAAGAGCCCTTGACCCGCTCGCCGTTCCACTCCACCTGGACATAGCGGTAAAGCTGTTCGGCATAAGGGGAGCTATGCTGCACCCGACGGATATAGCCCTCGTCGTCGCGCCAGATGTGGATGCCGCAGCGTTTGGCCACGGCCTGGAGCAGGGTGGATTTCCCGGTGCCGTTCTCGCCGATAAAAAAGGCAACCGGCCTGGTGAGGTCCAGGCTTTTGGTTTTGTCGAATATTTCCAAGTTGAAGGGATAGCAGTCCCTGGCGGGAAACCGGTCGCTGTAAATCCGGATACTTTTTATGTGCATCGGGCGGCCTCCTGGATTTATAATAAACGGGAAACGGTCGGATTGTAGGCGCCCGCAGGCTGCAAGTCAACACAAACCGGCGGTGCCGTCTTGATGAAGGAGGGCTTTTGATGATTGGCGCAGCGCGAAAACGAGAGGTGGCCATCCTGATCTTTGACGACGTGGAGGTCCTCGACTTCTGCGGCCCCTTTGAGGTCTTTTCCGTTACCGGAGCGCTGGAACCCCCTCCGCCCTTTACCGTTTACACCGTGGCGGAAACCCGGCAGCCCGTAACCGCCCGCAACGGCCTGAGCGTCAATCCCCGCCACACCCTGGAGGATGGCCCGGCCCCGGACATCCTCCTCATCCCCGGCGGGTTGGGCACCCGCCGAGAAATGTACAACCGCGCCCTGACGGACTGGATCGCCCGTCGGGCTGAAAAGGCGGAATTGGTCCTTTCGGTGTGCACCGGGGCCCTGCTCCTGGCCCAAGCCGGCCTCCTGGACGGGCTGGAGGCCACCACCCATCACGGGGCTGTGGACCTGCTCCGGGAAACCGCGCCCCTGACCCGGATCAGCCCGGAAAAGCGGTTTATTGACAACGGCAAGGTGATCGTTTCGGCCGGGATCTCGGCTGGGATTGACATGTCGCTTTATGTGGTGGCCCGCTTGCTGGGAGAAAATGAGGCGCTTAAAACGGCCCGTTACATGGAATATGACCATCGGGTTTGACACAGGCCATCAAGAACTCCTATTTACAATTTCTTAGGGGGGGACTTTCTCCCACCATCCGTTGATTTATAGGGAAGCGGTTTTAACGTCAGCGAACCGGATAGGCTTTCATATTCAGGGTCCTTGTGCATCAGCATGGCGCCATGACGGACGGCATAAGCGGCGATGATTGCATCAGCCAGCGAAACCCGGTGCAGGGCCTTTAGCCTGGCGGCGGTCAACAAGGTCGCCTCATCCAGGTCATAGAGCAGGTGCACTTTCAGTTGTTTGATCAGAACCAGCCGCTTATCCGCTTCCGGCTGTCCTTCCTCTTGCAGGGTGATGTAATACATCTCCAGCAACACCGGCCAGGGAATCAAGGTTTCCCGCTGTTTGAGGGCCTTTTCAACGATGTCCGCGCCCTCTTCGTCTTCAATGAAGGTGAAAAGCGCTGAAGTGTCCAGCAGGAAGATCCCTTTTATCTCTTTCATGATCAGCCCTTTTCCCCCTCAGGACCGTTTTTCTCGATCGCGATCCCTGCGCCGTTCAGCCAACAACCTTTCGTTCAGTTTCGTTCCCTTCCCCCGTCCCCGCAGACTCTGCAGCGGATCGGCGGCGATCGGAATTACCTTTATCGTCTCCCCGTCGTCCAGCCAAACCAAATGAGATCCGCCGCCAATCCGATAGCGTTTCCGGATTATTGCGGGAATTACAGTCTGTCCGCGTTTCGTAACAGCCGTTTCCATGTTTTTCTCCTATATATATTAATATTACAAGTCATTTTATTTTTTAACAAGTCATTTTTTATTACGTGATCTACCTCAGTGTTTAATAAAAAAGACAGTCAGCCAAGGAAACAGCCGATCCTGGGACGATAAAATCGTCCTTAAATCCTTGTTTTGAGAATTTTAAGCTGTTATTTTAATTGTATGGTTCTTCACCCTTTAACTACTTCGGCCCGGTTTCCCGGCAGGGAGTACCTTTGGAAAACCCTTTGGCCAGGATCTGCTGGCTAATACCAGGTATGGTGGTTACCCGCTCAAAAGGGTGAAGCGTCAATTGTTTGAGGGAGCTTATTTTTCCGTTAGGAAAACCCCTATTTCCAGGACACCCGTGCTCAAACTCTTAAAAAACCGCGATTTTCTCCTGCTGCTCTCCATCGTCCTCGGGCTCTTCCTGGGCCAGGGGGCCCGGTGGACCCGGGACCTGGTGATCCCCGGCCTGGCGGTGATCATGACTATAGCCGTCATGGGCATCCCGGGCAGCCTCTTCCGCTCGCCCCGGTCCCTGGTCTGGCCGACCCTGGCCGGTCTGGCAATGAATTACGTGCTCCACGGGGGGGTCATCCTGGGGCTCAGCCATCTGCTGATTCGGGAGGAGGCCCTGCGGGCCGGGTTCGTCATGGTGGCGGCCGCGCCGCCGGCCGTGGCCGTGATACCTTTTACGCTGATCCTCAAAGGGGACGTCCCTTTTTCCCTGGTGGCCACCGTAGGGGGGTATCTGGGGGCACTGCTCCTGATGCCGCTGATCACCTTCGGCCTGCTGGGGGCCGGGTTTGCGGCTCCGGAAAAACTGGTCTGGGTGATGGTCGAGCTGATCCTGGCCCCCCTGGCCCTATCGCGGCTGCTGCGTCGGTGGGGTTTTTCAGATAGGCTGGAACCCTATAAGGGGGCGATTACCAACTGGGGATTCTTCCTGGTCACCTATACCATCGTCGGCCTGAACCGGGCCGTTTTTCTCGACCGGCCCCTGAGCATCCTGCCCGTGTTTCTGGTGGCCCTGGCCTCCATCTTTCTGCTGGGCTTCGTCATCGACCGGATCGGGCGCTGGCTGCGAGTCGGGCCTCCGAAACGGCTCAGCCTGGTCCTGCTCGGGACCCACAAAAATACCGGTCTGGCCGCCGGCCTGGCCCTGACGCTGCTTGGCGAGCGCACGGCCCTGCCGGCCACCGTTTCCACTGTCTTCATGATCGTCTACATCGTCTGGCTGAGCCTGCGGCGGCGGGGTGAATAAAAAAATCCTGACTTTTTTTCTCTGCGGCCTCTGTGATCTCTGTGAGAGAAATTCTTTTTGTCGTTATTATTTTAAGATCGTCGATCCTTACCGTATTTGTCCACCCGCACCTTGCAGGTAATCCCGTGAGCCGGCATGTTTTCATAGTTGGCGGCCCGCTCGCAGACAGCCCCCAGTTTGGCTGAAGCCTGGCGCGTGGCGTACTGGTAAGTGACCACCTTGAGGAACTTCCCCACGTACAGGCCCCCGGTATAGCGGGCCGCCCCCATGGTGGGCAGCACGTGGTTGGTGCCGATGGCTTTGTCGCCGTAAGCCACCGTGGTTTCCTCGCCCAGGAAGAGAGAGCCGTAGTTGGTCAGATTATCCAGATAGTAGCGCCAGTCGGCGGTCTGCACTTCCAGGTGTTCCGGGGCCCAGGCGTCACACACGGTCAGGGCCTCTTCCGGCGAATCGACCACGATCACCTCCCCGTTGTCGCGCCAGGCTACGGCCGCGATTTCCCGGGTGGGCAGGGTCGGCAACTGAGCGTCGATCTCGGCCATGACCTGCTCGGCCGCCTTTCTGGAAAGCGACACCAGGGCCTGGCGGGCATGCGGGTCGTGCTCGGCCTGGCCCAATATATCGGCGGCCACAATGAAAGGGTCGGCCGTTTCGTCGATGAGCACCAGAATCTCGGTAGGTCCGGCCAGCAGGTCGATCCCCACCCGGCCGAAGAGCTGCCGCTTGGCCTCGGCCACGTAGACGTTGCCGGCCCCCACGATCATGTCCACCGGCTCCAGCCCCTCCATCCCATAAGCCAGGGCAGCCAGGGCCTGAACCCCGCCCAGGCAATAGATTTCGTCCGCCCCCGCGGCCTGGATGGCGTAAAGGGTGGCCGGATGGACTCCCTGTCCCCCGGTGGGGGGCGTGCAGGCCACCACCCGCCCCACCCCGGCCACCTTGGGGGTGATGACGGTCATGTGGGCCGAGGCCAGCATGGGATAGCGGCCTCCCGGAATATAGGCCCCGCTGGCCGCCACCGGGATGATCTTCTGCCCCAGGTGGATGCCGGGCAGGGTCTCCACCTCAAAACCGGTGATCGCCTCCCGCTGCTTCTCGGCAAAATGCCGGATCTGGGCCTGGCAGAAATCGATGTCTTCCTTTTCGAGCGGCGACAGGCTCTTGACCGCCTGCTCCACCTCCGCTTCCGAGACCTTGAAGCTCGGCGGGTCCCAGCGGTCGAATTTTTTCGAATAGAACCGCACCGCCTCCTCCCCTTCCCGGCGGACGCGGTCCAGGACTTCTTTAACCACGTCGGATACGGCCCGGAGGTCCTGCTCCGGAAGCTCCCGAGCTGTTTTTAGGTATAGCGCCATTGGTTGCTCCTTTCTGTTCAATCTTTGGTGGACGGGGTGGACGTAGTGGACCCATTGGACGGAAGACGCAGGGATCTTTTTTCACAACGAACGCGGTATAGGCGCTCGGTGAAACCGCCTTCGGTTTCAAAGGCTTTGGCCTGCGCCGCAAGCTGGCGATCGAGCAGGCTACAGGAAACCGCCAGTAAAACCAACGCCGTGTTGGCAGCCAGCTCCGGAAAGGTGGGCCGACGTTGTTGTCCACTCTGTCCACTTTGTCCACGGTCGTGCTCTTCATTTACCCAGGCCGCGACCTCCTCCATCGTGGTGCAACGCCGATCAATCAGATCCTGCCGCCGGGGATCATCCCGGCCCCAAATCGGCAGGCTCCGCTGGCGCAAAAAATCCTTGTAATCCCGGCGGAGCTCTTCCAGGCTGCCCCGAACCACATTGGTGAGTTTGAGTTCGGTCTTCTTCGAGGTTCCTGAGATTTGACTGCCCTCCGCGATATTCTGCACCCCCGACCGCGCCGCCTGCACCATCTGGTCGTGGGTTC
>JALOOY010000064.1 GCA_025454185.1 Thermodesulfobacteriota bacterium | reverse complement strand
CCCGGGGATCGGACAGGTCCCTTGCGCCTTCCGGGAGAAAGGGTCCGGCCGGTTCCAGGCGAAAGCCGGGGTTTTCGTTCAAGAAGCGTTCGACGACCCGCTCATTTTCCTCCGGGCACAGGGTGCAGGTGGCGTAGACCAGCACTCCTCCGGATTTAAGCCATCCGGATGCCTTTTGCAAGAATTTAATTTGCTGTTGGGCCAGTCGGTCGCTGTCTTCAAGCCGTACCCGCCACTTGAGGTCCGGATGGCGCCGGATTACCCCCCAGCCGCTGCAGGGGGCGTCGACCAGGATCCGGTCGAAAGGCGCCGGGGCCTTTCGAGGCAGGTCCGGTCCCAGAATGTCCGCAGGCAGTCCCCGGATGATGGAAAGCCCGAGCCGACGGGCATTCTGGGCCAGGTCCCGGATTTTCCGGGAATCCCGATCCACGGCCAGTAGCTCTCCCCGACTTTCCAGGCGCTGGGCCAAATGGGTGGCCTTGCCGCCGAAACCGGCGCACAGGTCCAGGATTCTTTCCCCCGGCTGCGGATCCAGGAGGAAGGCGATCATCTGGGAGGCCTCGTCCTGGATCTGAAAAAGACCCTGCCGGTATTCGGGAATGTCCTGCAACGCCGTGCGGGGGTGGGCGACCCGAATCCCTTCCGGAGAGTAGATCGTCGGCTCCAAGTCGGCGAAGGTATTTCGCAGTTGCTCCAACAGGGTCGAACGGCTGATTTTCAGGGTATTGGTCCGCAGGGTCAAAGGGGGTATCCGGTTATCCGCTTCACAGAGAGCCGTGGTCTCCCGGGGGCCCAGTGATTCTATCCAGAACCGGACCAGCCATTCCGGGTGGGATTGGGTGATCGTCAGATAGGCCACAAGGTCCTGGGAATCGGGGAGGTTCAGCGTCTCCTTCTCCCGAACCAGGGCGCGCAGGACCCCGTTGACCATCCCACCGGTCCAGGGCGCCGGGCCGGACTTGGCCAGCTCGACCGCTTCGTTTACGGCCGCGGAAACCGGGACCTTGTCCAAGAAGAGGATCTGAAAGGCCCCCAGACGCAACAGGCAAAGCAGGCGAAAAGATAGTCTAGGGAGCGGGGTCCTGGAAAATTTGTCCAGGACCCAGTCGATAGAAGCCCTCCAGCGGTAGACGCCAAAAACCAGTTGCTGGATGAAGGCCCGGTCCAGAGAGGGGATCTCCGGGTGTTGCCGGTATAAATCGGCCAGGAGGCGATCGGGGAAGCGGTCCTTGTTTTCACCCTGGAGAAGGCAATCAAGGGCCCAGGCGCGGGCGGAGGGCATGGATCAGCCCAAGCGTTCACCCGGCGCCAACGGGAGACCTTTCAAAAACTCCCGGCTGCTCAGGCGCCGGTGGCCCTCCATCTGAACCTCCAGAAGATCCAGGCTGCCCCGGCCGGTCAGGACCCTGATGGCGGAGTCGTCCAGGGCGGTAATCGTACCCGGTTCTCCGGGAGCGGAAACGGCAACAGGCCGGGCCCGGTGGACAATCAGACGTTTGCCGCGAAGGAAGGTGAAGGCCCTAGGCCAGGGCGTGAGACCCCGGACCCGGCAGTCCAGTTCCCAGGCTGTCAGGGACCAGTCCAGCCGCCCCTGTTCCTTTTTCAGCGGGGGGGCGTAGGTGGCCTGCTCCGGGTCCTGCCGGACCGGTTTAAGGGTCCCCCGGCGTAAGGCCTGCAGCGTTTCGACCAGGAGGTCGGCCCCCAGGACACCGAGACGGTCGTGCAGGGTCTGGGAGGTATCCTGGGGCCCGATCGGGGTGGACCGCTGGAGGAGGATGTCTCCCGTATCCAACCCGGCATCGAGGCGCATGGTAGTCACACCGGTTTCCGCCTCCCCGGAAATGACAGCCCATTGGATGGGGGCCGCGCCGCGAAAGCGGGGCAGCAGGGAGGCGTGGATGTTGATGGCGCCCCAGGAGGGAATGTCGAGCACAGCCTGAGGCAGCAACGAGCCGTAGGCCACCACGATAAAGACATCCGGCCCGAGGGCGGATAAGGTCTTCCGGACCTCCGGGTCCCGCAGGGTTTGGGGCTGCAGAACAGGCAGGTTATAATGCCGGGCGGTTTCCTTGACCGGTGAAAAAGCCGGGGCCCGACCCCGGCCCTTGCGGCGATCGGGCTGGGTCAATACGGCCAGGACCTGTTCGCCGGCCTGCAGCAGCTTTTTTAGCGCGGGCACAGCGAAGTCCGGGGTGCCCATAAATACCAGACGGGCCGCTTCAACCGGTCTCATCTTGCGATTTCAGTTGTTTCTGCCGGCGTTTTTTATAGAGGGCCCGTTTCAGCGCACTGATCCGGTCCAGCATCAGAAAGCCGTCCAGATGATCGATTTCATGCTGCAGGACCACGGCCAGCAGCCCTTCCCCTTCCACCTCGACCGGCTGGCCCTGGGCATCCAGACCCCGGACGGTTACCTTGGAACAACGTTTAACCTCGGTGTAGAAATCCGGGACGCTGAGGCAGCCCTCCTCATGGCTTTGACTACCTTCGGAGCAGACAATTTCGGGGTTGATCAGGACCCGGGGGTTGCGGGGCTGATCCTTGGGGGTGACGTCAAAGACGATGAGGCGGACCGGTTTTCCCACCTGGTTGGCGGCCAAACCGATCCCCGGGGCCTGATACATGGTGTCCAGCATATCTTCGATGAGACCCTTCAGGGATTCATCTATTTTTTCGACCGGAACGGCCTTCTGCTTCAAGACCGGATCCGGATAGGTGCAGATATTCAATACGGACATGATCTTTCTTTTGAGTAGCGACTAATGAGCATTATTTAAGGATGAACGTCCAACATCCAACACCGAACGTCCAACATCGAATTTGGAAATCTATTTTTTTTAATGTAATCCGGTTGCCCCAATAAGTCAAGAAGGCTGAAAATTCACTGAATTGCGGTTTTGCCGCCCCCGGTTTGGCCGTTCAAAGCATGTCCCCCGGATCGACATCCACGATCATCCGAACACCCCGGCCTTTCAGTTCCTGTTGGCCTTTTTCCTGAACCCAGACGGCGGCCTGATGCAGCGTTCCCGGGTCCCTCCCCTTCAGGAGGATTTGCCAGCGGTGACGCCCCTTGATCCGGCTGATGGGTGCCGGAACGGGCCCCATTATTTCCAGGCCCTTGTCCCAGGAACGGGCGAGGCTTTCACGGCCTAAAAGTTCCCCCAGGACGGCGGAGGCCCGCTTGACCCTTTCGGCGGAATTACCCTGGAATATTAAAAGGATCAATCGGGAAAAGGGGGGGTAATTGAATTGGCGCCGCAGGCCGATTTCCTGGCGATAAAAACCCAGGTAATCATGGCGGCGGATATAATCGAACAGGATATGATCCGGATTGAAGGTCTGGATCAGGACCTGCCCGGGATGAGACCCGCGGCCGGTCCGGCCGGCTACCTGCATCAGCAGTTGCATGGTTCGTTCGCCGGCGCGAAAATCCGGCCAGTTCAGGGAGAGGTCGGCGCAGAGGACGCCGATCAGGGAGACGCCGGGAAAGTCATGGCCCTTGGTGATCATCTGGGTGCCGATGAGTATGCGGGTCTTTCGATCCCGGAAGCGCTTCAATACCTGAAAATGGGCGTTTTTACGGGTCACGGCGTCCCGGTCCAGACGGTCTATGGCAGCATCCGGATAGAGGGTGCGCAGCCCGGCCTCCACTTTTTCCGTTCCCCAGCCCAGGGTTTTGATACCGTCGCCGCTGCAGGAAGGACATTTTCTGGAGAGGGGCTGCCGATAACCGCAGAGGTGGCAGAGCAGCGCATCCGAGGCGGCATGGTAGGTCAGGGAAACGGCACAATTCCGGCAGCGGACCGGGGCGCCGCAGAGGGTGCAGATCGTCAGCGGTTCATAACCCCGTCGATTCAGAAAGAGGAGGACCTGCCCCCCTTCCCGCAAGTGGTTCGTCATGGTTTCCAGCAGGACCGGTGAGAGCAGGGTCCCGGACCGGCCGCGCCCCCGGTCCTTGAGATCGACGACCGTAACGGCGGGCAGCCGGGTCTGCCGGATGCGCCGGGGCAGGGACAGGTAGGATATTTTTTGACGTTCCCACAGGTTCAAGGTCGTCAGGGATGGCGTGGCCGAGCCGAGCAGGGCCACGGCCGAGGCCAGGCGGGCCCTGACCAGGGCCAAATCCCGGGCCTGATAGCGCAGGGATTCTTGCTGTTTCAACGAAGGATCGTGTTCCTCGTCCACTACGAGCAGGCCGAGTTTCTCCAGGGGGGCAAAAACCGCCGAGCGCGTGCCTACGACGATCGGGGCGGCGCCGCTCTGAATACGGCGCCATTGATCCAGTCTTTCCCCAGGGGACAAGGAACTGTGCAGAACGGCCACCTTTTCTCCGAAACGAAAGCGAACCCGCCCTTCCATCTGGGGGATCAGGCCGATTTCAGGGACCAGGATGAGGACCTGGCGCTCCTGTTGCAGGGCTTTTTGGGCCGCCTGCAGGTAAATTTCCGTCTTCCCCGAGCCGGTGACGCCGTGCAGCAACAGGGTTTGATAGCGGCCGTCGGCCAGCCGCCGATGGATTTTGGCCAAGGCCCGTTCCTGGTCTTCCGTCAACCGGATGGGCAGGGGTTCCGCGGTCAGGATTTCTCCCAGGGGATTTCGAAAAAAGGTTTCCTCCCGGACCTCCAAAAGACCTTGGCGGCATAAGGCCGCCAGTCGCCCCGCGGACAGGGTGCAGGAGCGGCGCAAATCGGGCAGGGAAAGAGGGCCTTGTTTTTCCAGCAGGTTGATCAGGGTCTGGTCCTGGGCTGAAAACGCCTCGGCCTTGAAACCGGGCCCGGGGTAAACCATCCTGATTTTTTTAGGCCGGGCCTTTTCTTTTTGAATTTCCTCCTGCCGGCCGATCAGACCGCAGGCCTCCAGGGCCGCCAATTTCTCCTGCGGGAAGGGCAACCCGGAGTCCGGCCAGCCTTGGCCGGAAGTTAGAAAATGGAGCAGGTCCGTTTGTTCGGGCGAACCGGAATCGGGGTCCAGGGCCTCAACCCCCAGCGGGGTAATCCGCCAGAACTCCCGGCGGCTAACCGTCAAACCGGGGGGCAGAGCCGTTTGCAGGACCCGGCCGAGGGGATAATGATAATAGCGGGCGGTCCAAAGGATAATGGCGCGCAGGGACTCGGAAAAAAGTGGATCAGGGTCCAGAATTTGTTCCACGGCCCTGATCTCGAGTCCCGGGTCCGTTGCCGTGGCCGGTTCCCAGAGATAGCCGGTGACGGATTTGCGGCGCAGCGGGACCAAAACCCGCTGGCCCACTCGGGGCGGACAGGCCAGTTCCGGCGGGACCCGATACGTATAGGGCTGATCGAGGGGCGGGATGACTACCTGGAAAAAAGACATAAGGGCTTTTTTTGCTTTTATTCGGACGGTCAATCATTGTAGCATAAGTAAGCCCGATCACCAATCGCCTATTGGAGTGGACCCGAAAATTAATGCGTTCCATCGACCAGATTATCACCGCCATGGCCCGCTACCGCTATATCGCCGACCGGCCCTTGGCAACCGTCCTGTTTTTGGCCCAAGCCTTGAAAAAACCGTTGTTTCTGGAGGGCGAACCGGGGGTGGGGAAGACCGAAGTAGCCCTGGTCCTGTCCCGGCTGCTGCGGACCCGCCTGATCCGGCTCCAGTGTTACGAGGGACTGGATGTGCACCACGCCCTGTACGAGTGGAATTATCCCCGGCAGATTTTGAAGATCCGGACCGCCGAGGCCACCGGCCAGGCCTCCCCTGATCTCGAACAGACGCTCTTCGGCGAGGAATTTTTGATCCGCCGTCCCCTGCTCGAGGCCATTTTGAGCGAAGACCCCCAGCCACCGGTCCTGCTGATCGACGAGCTGGATCGGGCCGATGAAGAGTTTGAGGCCTTTTTACTGGAGATCCTATCCGATTTCCAGGTCTCCATACCGGAAATCGGCACCCTCAAGGCCCGGAGGCGGCCCTGGGTGGTGATTACCTCCAACCGTACCCGGGATATCCACGATGCGCTCAAGCGCCGCTGTCTGTACCACTGGCTCGAATACCCGACCCGAGAAAAGGAATACCGGATCATCCTCTCCCGCATCCCTAAAATAGACCAGGAACTGGCCTCCCAACTGGCCCGGTTCATGACCAGGCTGCGCCGGGTGGACCTGAGGAAGAAACCGGGGATTTCCGAAACCCTGGACTGGGCCCGGGCCTTGATTCACCTGCACCGGCAGGCCCTGGATGAAAAAACCGTTGAGGAGACGCTGGGTTGCATCTTGAAATACGAGGACGACCAGCGTTTTTTCAGGGAGAAAATCTTGGGCGAGGCCGCTCGGAAAGGGGCTTTGTTCGATGGCCTGTCCCCCTGCTGTACCTGAGCGCTGCGGGGCCGGCGGTAAACCTGCGGTCCCGGCCGGCCTGCTTTCCGAACAGATGCAACTATTCGGGCGCCGCCTTCAGGACCGGGGGCTGTCGGTTACGACCGGCGGCCTCCGGGATGCCCTCCGGTCGCTGGCCTGCATCGGCCTGGGACGCCGGGACGATTTCCGGACCGCCCTGGAGACCAATCTGGTTTGCCACAAGGAGGACCTGACCCTTTTTGATCAAGAATTTGATCGTTTTTGGGGGCTTTTGGATAAAGGAGACGGGAGGGGCTTGCCACTACAAGCGATTGCTGCGGCGGACGGGACCGGGGCGTCCGGCGAGGAACCGACAGGAACCCAAGCCAAACAAAAAGCCGCCGGAGCCCTGTACAGCCGGAATGAACGTTTGGCGGAAAAGGATTTCAAAGATTGGGCAGCCTCCGACTGGCCGGAGGCCTCCGCCTGGCTGCACCACTGGGTCCAGCCCTTCCTGATCCGGATTACCCGGCGGTATGAGCCCGGACAGGGGCATTTGCTGGAAATCCGGAAGACGCTCCGCGCCAGTCTCCGGACCGGCGGGGACCCGTTGGACCTGGCCTTTCGTAAACGGAGAACCAAACCAAGGCCCTTGATCATTCTGGCCGACGTGAGCGGGTCCATGGAGCCTTATGCCCGTTTTTTCTTCCTCTTCGTTCGGGCCTGGATGCGGCTGCCGCTGCCCGTGGAAATCTTCGCCTTTTCCACCCGCCTGACCCGCCTGACGCCCTGGATCCGCAGCCGGGATTGGGAGGAGGTGCTCGAAACAATGCGGCAGCGGGTGCCCCAATGGTCCGGCGGGACCCGGATCGGGGAATCCCTCGAACTTTTCCTGAAGGAATTCAGCAATAAACTGCCGGGACGGCGCAGCCTGGTGGTCATCTTCAGCGACGGCTGGGACCTGGGTGACCCGGTCCGGTTGCGGGAGGCCCTGACCCGGCTCAAGGGCCGCTGCCACAAGCTGCTCTGGTTGAACCCCCTGATGGGCAGCCCGGAATACCAGCCGGTCTGCCAGGGCATGGCCGCGGCGCTGCCGTTTGTGGATCGGCTGCTGCCGATCCACAATGTCAGCGTTCTAAACCGAATGGCTTGCACCTTAGAAGCATTATTATCTCCTAAAAGCAGTCCGGTGGCCTATTGATCTATATCGGGATATGGACCTAACCAAGAAGATATTGATTCGTT
>JALOOY010000063.1 GCA_025454185.1 Thermodesulfobacteriota bacterium | reverse complement strand
CCAAGGGCACGCTGCTGACCCATAGCAATATTGCGGCCAATATCCAGCAGGTGCGCACCTGGTTTCATCTGGAGGCCGGGCGGGAGACCATCCTCTCCGGATTTCCCTTTTTTCACCTGGCCGGCCTCATGCTGGCCATGACCGAACTCGTCCTGGCCGGAACGCAGATCCTGGTCCCCAATCCCCGAGACACGGACCACATCTGCCGGGAGATAGCCCGTTATCACCCGACCATCCTGGTCAACGTGCCGACCCTCTACCTGATGCTCATGGAAAATCCCCGTTTCAAAAAGCTGGATTTCAGCCATCTGGCCTTCTGCCTGTCGGGGGCCTCCCCCTTCCCGGTGGAATCCATCCGAGCCCTGGAGGAAATCGTGGGCTCCGGGAAACTGGTGGAGGTGTACGGGATGACCGAGACCAGTCCGCTGATTACGGCCAATCCCCATAAGGGCCCCAAGAAAATCGGGACCGTGGGGCTGCCTCTGCCCAACACCCGGGTGAAGCTGATCGACCTGGAGACAGGGACCCGGGAGGTGCCGGTTGGCGAGGAGGGGGAATTGATCGTGCACGGCCCGCAGGTCATGCAAGGCTATTTGAACCGGCCCGAAGAAACGGCCCACGCCCTGCGGCCCTTTCAGGGGGAGCCCTGGATGCACACCGGGGACGTGGCCCGCAGGGATGAAGAGGGCTACTTGACCATCGTGGACCGGGCCAAGGACATGCTCAACGTGGGGGGCTTCAAGGTCTTTTCCCGGGAAGTCGAAGAAAAATTGTACGACCACCCGGCCATCGAGCTGTGCGCCATCGTCGGCGTGCCCAATCCCCAGCGGCCGGGGAGCGAACTGGTGAAACTGGTGGTGCAAAAGGCTTCGGCCGCCCGGGACCGGCCGGAGGAAATACTCAAAAAGGAAATCCTGGATTTTGCGCGGGAAACCCTTTCGCCCTATAAGGTGCCCAAGTTCATCGAGTTTGTGGAGGCCCTGCCCCTGACCCCGGTGGGCAAGGTGGACAAGAAGGCCCTGCGTGCGCCGGCCCCATGAAATGCCGCCATCCCAACAGCCGCTTCCTGGCCGTCGACGGAATCAACTTCCATTACCTGGACTTTCCGGCCCCCGGACCCCAGGTATTGCTGCTCCACGGCCTGGGTTCTTCGACCTACACCTGGGAGGAAACGGCGCCCCGCCTGCAGGCCGCGGGTTTTCACGTCTATGCCCTGGACCTGAAAGGCTCCGGCGGCTCGGACAAGCCCCCCGGCGCCGATTACGACCTGTTTACGCTGCGAGACGAAATCGACTGTTGGCTGGAGGCCCTGGGTCTGCGGCAGGTCATCTTTGTGGGCAATTCCCTGGGCGGTTCTTTGGGACTGCTGCTGGCCCTGAAAAAACCGGACCGCATCAACCGCCTGGTGCTGATTGCCGCGGCGGCTTACCTGAGAAAACTCCCCTGGGTTTTTCGGCTGGCCCGACTGCCCCTGGCCAGGGCACTGTCCCGCTGGCTTTTTAGACACGGATTGATCCGGCTGGCCCTGCGGCAGGCCTTTTATCACCCGGAGCGGGTCAGCGCGGAACGGGTTGCGGCCTACTATGAACGGCTGCGGGAACCCGGCGGCCTCGAGGCCCAGATCGATCTGATTCGGGGCCTGGACCTGGAAAGATTGAATCGTTATAACGATCAACTCCCCACCATTGCCGTGCCCACCCTACTGCTCTGGGGCGAGAACGACCCCTGGACCCCCCTCGCCATAGGCCGTCGGCTGGCGCAGGACCTGCCCCGCGCGACGCTGCAGATCATCCCCCGCTGCGGCCATGCGCCTCAGGAGGAGCTGCCCGACGATACGGCCCGACTGATCCTACAATTTTTAAACTCCCCCGCTAATTCGACTTGATATCTAAACGAAATCATGTAATACTTTTTCGGGAAATTGGTATTACCAGGAGATCGGCCATGTCCATTGTAAAAGCCACAATTAAAGGGCAAGTCATTATTCCTGCCCCGATCCGTAAAAAGTACAAAATCGAAAAAGGTTCCCTTTTACACATCTATGAAGAACACAATAAAATCGTTTTGGAAGCTCTACCCGCGGACCCGGTGGCAGCAGGCCGAGGGATGCTGAAAAGCCGGGGCAAAGTCCTCAAGTCTCTCCTCCGGGATAGACGGCAAGAAGCGAAACAGTGAAAAAATACGTCTTGGACAGCTTCGCCTTGATTGCTTTTTTTGAAGACGAACCCGGGGCGGGAAAAGTGGCCGAAGTATTACAGGAACTCCTGTCGGGACAGGCCCGCGGCTTCCTTTCCGTGATCAACTGGGGAGAGATTTATTACAATGTCCGTCGGGAACAGGGAACGGCGGAAGCCGAGAAAGTGTTGGGGCAGATAAACCAATACCCCATTGAGCTGGTCGCGGCGGACCAAGAACTTACCTATGAGGCGGCCCAATTAAAAGCCGAACACCGGATTGCTTATGCCGATTGTTTTGCCGCGGCACTGGCCCGCAAGCTGAACGCCCGGGTACTCACGGGAGATCCGGAATTCAAGAAATTTCACCATCAAATCATGATCGATTGGATCGCTGAAAAACCGAAATAAAGGACTATTCATGCCAGGACCCCTGACCGGCCTCAAAGTGCTCGACTTCACCACCCTGCTCCCCGGCCCCTTCGCCACCATGATGCTCGCCGATCTGGGCGCCGAGGTGCTGCGCATCGTCTCCGGGACCCGCATCGACCTGACCACGCTGCTGCCGCCCTTCGTGGGCCGGGAAAACATTTCGGCCATCCTGGCTTACCTGGGGCGCGGCAAGCAGTCCATGACGCTGAACCTCAAGGACCCCCGAGCCGTCAAAATTGTCCATCAACTGCTTGGCGATTACGACATCGTCATCGAACAGTTTCGTCCGGGCGTCATGGGAAAATTCGGGCTGGATTATGCGCAGCTCCAAAAAGTAAAACCGGCCCTTATTTACTGCTCCCTGACCGGGTACGGACAAACGGGTCCCCTGGCCGACCGAGCCGGGCACGACATCAATTACCTGGCCCGGTCCGGGCTTATGGCTTATTCCGGACCGAAGGACAAAGGGCCGGTGTTGACCGGCATGCAGATCGCCGACATTGCCGCCGGTTCCAACAATTCCGTGATCGGTATCCTGGCCGCCGTGGTCCACCGGCAGCGGACCGGCGAGGGCCAGTACATCGACGTGGCCATGACCGACGGCGTCATGGCCTTCAATGCCATGGTCGGGGCCGCCTATCTGGCCGACGGGCAGGAAATGCCCCGGGAAGGGCACATGTTGAACGGCGGCTCCCTGTATGACTTCTACGAAACCCAAGACGGCCAGTACGTCAGCTTCGGCGGCCTGGAACCGCAATTCTTTGCCGCTTTTTGCATGGCCATCGAACGCCCGGACCTGATCCCGGGCCAGGTCATGACCACCGACCTGCCCGGAATCAAAGCAGAAGTGCGGGAGATCATCCGCTCCAAAACCCGGGAGGAATGGCTGGCCATTTTCAAAGACTACGATGCCTGCCTGGAGCCGGTCCTGTCCCTGAGCGAAGCCCTGACCGATCCCCAGACAGCGGACCGGGGCCTGGTGGTGGACGTGCCCCTGCCCGCCGGCGGGACCGTAAAACAACTGGCCTGCCCTATCCGTTTTTCAACCGCGAGACCGCAGTACGACCGCAGCGGAGTTTTTGCCGGGACCCATACCGTGGCCGTCCTGAAGGGCTTGGGTTATACGGAAGATGAAATCGGGGAATTCAAAAAAACGGGGCTGTTTCAGTAAACGCCTTCGATCGACCCCCGGGAGGAGGGATGTCCCATGACAGCGGATTACAGCCGCCGCTACATCCACTGGGGGGTGGTCATTTCCTCTTTCCTTTTTCTTTGCTTGTTCCCGGTCGAAAAACTCAAAGCCCAGGAAGAAAGGTCTTATTCCTTCCCCAAAATCCAGTTGGGCAAAGCCTCGTATTACTGTCCTTCCTTCCATGGCAACCGCACCGCCGCAGGGACTTTTTACAACGAAAAAGACTTGGTGGCCGCACACCCCTATTACCCCTTCGGCACCCTGGTACGGGTCACCAACCTGGGCAACGGCCGGAACGTGGAAGTAACCGTTACCGACCGGGGTCCCTCCAAAAAACACCAGAAGCGGGGAGGCGTTATCGATGTGTCCCGGGATGCCGCCCGGGAACTGGGGATGCTCCGCCACGGCCGGGTGCGGGTCCGGGTGGAGGTACTGGAATGGGGCGGCCCCAAATCCTTTTTCACCCCCTAGCCGGATGAATCAATAATGGCTCTTTTTCTTTTCTATTATGATTCTCCAAAGAATAACCCCTTGACATAATTAACTTATGCGGCATAATTATGAATATTTTTATGCGGAAAGGAGGAAGTAACCATGCGCCTCACCGCGAATATGCCCGACCGGGTATTCCAGGAGCTAAAAGTACAGGCCTCTTTAGAGCAAAAATCGGTCTCTTCCCTGGTTACGGAAATCATTGAATTCGGTCTGCGAAACAAAAAAAAACGGAAGGCCAAGGCCGATCTTTTGAAGATGATCGGCAAGATCAACCTGGATCCGAAAACGCTGAAAATGCTTGAGGACCTGAGGGCCGAAGATGACCGGGCTTGATACCGGATTCTTTGTTAAATTGCTGCAGGGGGATTCCCGAACCGTCACCCTGTTCGCACAAATGGAACCGGATGCCGATCTATGCCTATCTTCCCTGACGATTTTTGAACTGAAACGATTGGGTCTCAAAGGGGCACTGGACCTGGAGGCATTAACCAAACTAATCGAGACCATCATGGATCTTTGCCACATTTCCTGGCTGGACTCCGTCGAGATCCACACCGCCGCCGCCGGCCTTTCTCATGGATTAGGGCTGCCCGCCCTGGATGCGCTTATCTTAGCCGGATTATTGAAAAATGGCTCCGAGTTGATATACACCACCGACGCTCACTTCGAAAAATACCATAAAAAAGGTGTCCGGATCGTTAAGCTCTAAGGGGACAACCATGCATATCGAACTCCACCTCTTCGCCTCCCTGGCCGAATACCTGCCCGACCACGAAAAAGGCAACCCCAACGTTCTGGAGTTGCCCGCGGGCACGTCCATCGGGGAATTAATCGACCTCCTCAAAATTCCTTCCGAGGCCCCGCGCATCATCTTCCGGAACGGGATCCACGCCGACCGCGAAGCCGTCCTGATGGACGGCGACCGGGTGGGAATGTTTCCTCCCCTGGCCGGCGGATAGTTTGTCTTCCATTAGCCATTAACAATTGATTATGATAATTGCTTTTCAGTTTCCCTTTTTGCTTTTCCTCCCCTCACGATCCCCCATATATGCCATAAATGGCATAACATATTGATTTAACAATATTTTTTTCTTGACTTCCCAACCGTAAAGCCCGAAAATTTTCCAATAGCGTCAGGGCAGGGATGCCCTCATTTATTCCGGATGATGGATCGCCGGACTGGGGCAGCGTCCCTTCCAGCAGCGGTGGGATTTTCAATAATCGCTCACGAAAGGAGGATTTCATGGATAAAATTTTGCGCGTGAACATGGGGGCCGCAGGAGGACCGACATTTCAGGAAACCCCGCTGGGTGACTACGCCGGCCTGGCCGGACGGGCCTTGACCTCGGCCGTGGTGGCCAAAGAAGTCCCTCCCTTGTGCCATCCCCTGGGGGAGGACAATAAACTGGTGATCGCCCCCGGGCTGCTCAGCGGCACGACGGCGGCCATGTCGGGACGCATCTCCGTAGGCTGCAAGAGCCCACTGACCGGGGGCATCAAGGAAGCCAACGCCGGCGGGCAGGCCTCTCAGGTCCTGGCCCGGCTGGGCTATGCCGCCATAATCCTGGAGGGAAAACCTCAAGACAACACCCTGTATCGCCTTTTGATCAACAAGGACGGGGTAAAAATCTGGGCCGACAACAGCCTGCGCCTGCTCCCCAACTATGACCTGATCGACAAAATGAAGCAGGAGTACGGCGAAAAGGCCGCCTTCATGTCCATCGGCCCGGCCGGGGAGATGAAGCTGGCCGCCGCCTCCATCGCCTGCACGGACATGGAGCAGCGTCCCACCCGCCATGCCGGACGCGGCGGGGTCGGCGCCGTCATGGGTTCCAAGGGGATCAAGGTGATCATCCTGGACGACAGCGGCATGAAGATGCGGTCCCCCAAGGACCCGGAAAAATTCAAGGAGTCCACCCGCAAGTGGGTCGAAGGGCTGCAGAAACATCCCGTCACCGGCGAAGGGTTGCCGGCCTACGGTACCAATGTGTTGACCAACATCCTCAACGAAGCCGGAGGCTACCCGACCTACAATTTCAAGCAGGGTCGCTTCGACGGCGCGGCCAAGATCAGCGGTGAGGCCCAGGCCGAGTTGGAAACCAAGCGCGGCGGCCTGGCCACCCACGGCTGCCACCGGGGCTGCATCATCCGCTGCTCCGGGACCTACAACGACAAGGACGGCCATTACCTCACCAAACAACCCGAATACGAAACCGTCTGGGCCCACGGCGGCAATTGCGGCATCGACGATCTGGACACCATCGCCATGCTCGATTTTCTGGATGACAACTACGGTGTGGACACCATCGAGATGGGGGCCACCGTGGGCGTGGCCATGGAAGCCGGTCTGATCAAGTTCGGCGACGGTCAGGGGGCCATCAACCTGGTAAAGGAAGTGGGCCAGGGCACGCACCTGGGCCGTATCCTGGGCAGCGGCGCCGCCGTTACCGGCAAGGTCTTTGGGGTGGAACGCGTCCCGGTCGTTAAGGGTCAGGCCATGCCGGCCTACGATCCCCGGGCCGTCCAGGGCATCGGGGTCACTTACGCCACCACGCCCATGGGGGCCGACCATACGGCCGGATACGCCGTTACGGCCAACGTCCTCAACGTGGGCGGCAACGTGGACCCCATGAAACCCGAAGGCCAGATCGAGCTTTCCCGGAACCTGCAGATCGCCACGGCGGCCGTGGATTCCACGGGCATGTGCCTGTTCGTGGCCTTCGCCGTTCTCGATCAGCCGGAGACCTTTCAGGCCTTGATCGATTCCATCAACGCCTTTTACGGCCTGGCCCTGACGGCCGACGACGTGGTGGCCCTGGGCAAATCGGTTCTGAAAAACGAGCGGGACTTCAACGCCCGGGCCGGTTTCACTGCCAAACAGGATCGGCTCCCCGATTATTTCAAGAAGGAAGCCTTCCCGCCCCACAACATCACCTTTCAGGTCACGGACGAGGATCTGGATAAGGTTTTCAACTGGTAATTAAATAGACAATTACGAAGGCCGCGACAGCGATTGCGTTTCACCCACCCCCCGCCCCCCCTCCCGTCAAGGGAGGGGGAGTCAACCTCCCCAACGGAAACAGCGAACGATCGGCTTATGGAACCTGACATTGTTATAACCATTTCGGCGTCAAAAGTTAATTGCTTTCATTTCCTACTGCAACAGGGGGTCCGGCTCCAGACTACCATCGGAGAAAGTGTGCGTGATTTTCTGCTCCACCGGCTGGAATTGGAACCCAGGGAAATTTTTCTTGGCTTTCTGGCGGAGGAAGCCGCC
>JALOOY010000546.1 GCA_025454185.1 Thermodesulfobacteriota bacterium | reverse complement strand
CAGCCCCCGTTCGTCCCCCGGATTACCCTGACCCTGCCGGTCATCAACAAGGCGAGGATGGTCATCTTTCTGGTTTCGGGCGGCGATAAAACCGGAATACTGGCCCAGATCCGTTCGGAGGCCAATAACCCTTACAGTCCCTACCCCGCGGCCCGGGTCCGGCCCACTGGCGATCTGGTCTGGATGGTCCTGGCCGGGTGAATCTCGGAAAAAACGAATGTCGGCCGAATCCGTAGGGGCGAAAAATTATTCGCCCCTACCCAGCGCCGCCAGGGCCGCTTCCACCACCCGCTCCACCGTAATCCCGAATTTTTCGTAAAGGACCTTATAGGGCGCCGAGGCCCCAAAATGATCCAGGCCGACGATGCGTCCCTGGTCGCCCACATAGCGTTCCCAACCTAGGGGACTGCCGGCCTCCACGGCCACCCGGGCTTTTACTGCCGGAGGCAGGACCTGGTCTCGATAATCCTGGGGCTGGCGGTCGAACAATCCCCAGCTTGGCAGACTGACCACCTGGGCCACGATCCCCTGGGCCGCCAGCCGGCCGGCCGCTTCCAGGGCCAGAGACAATTCCGAACCGGTGCCGATGAGCAGGACCTGAGGAGTTTTCCCTTCCAGTCTATTGACCACATACCCGCCTTTAGCCAGGCCCGAGGCGGCGTTGAACTTTTTCCGATCCAGGGTGGGCACGTTCTGCCGGGTCAGCGCCAGGGCCGTGGGGCCGGCGGTATTCAGCAGGGCCTGGCGCCAGGCCTCGGCTGTTTCGTTGGCGTCGGCCGGGCGGATCACGGTGAGGTTGGGGATGGCCCGCAGGGCCGCCAACTGTTCCACCGGCTGATGGGTGGGCCCGTCTTCGCCCAGTCCGATGCTGTCGTGGGTAAAGACATAGATCACCCGCTGGCCCATCATGGCCGCCAGGCGGATGGGCGGGCGCATGTAATCCGAGAAGATCAGAAAAGTCCCCCCGTAGGGGATCACCCCGCCGTGGAGGGCCAGGCCGTTGAGGATGGAGCCCATGCCGTGCTCCCGCACCCCGAAGCGGATGTTGGGCTGGTCGTATTGGCCGAAGGCATAATCCCCGGCCCCTTTGATCAGGGTCTTGTTGGAGGGGGCCAGATCGGCCGAGCCGCCGATCAACTGGGGCAGCCGGGCGGCCAGGCTGTTCAGCACTACACCGGAGGCGTTGCGGGTAGCCTCGCCTTTAGCGTCGGCCGGGAAGACCGGCAGGTCCCGGTCCCAGCCCCGGGGCAATTCCCCTTTCCACAGGCCCTGCAGTTCACGGGCCGGATCGGGAAACAGTTGTTCATAGGATTGGACCATGGCCGACCATTCGCCTTCTCTTTTCTTCCCCAGGCCTGTCGCTTGCCGGAAGGCCGCCAAAGCCGGTTCCGGGACGCAGAAGGACGGCTCCGCCGGCCAGCATAAGTTGGCCTTGGTCAGGCCCATTTCCTCGGCCCCCAGAGGCTCCCCGTGGGCCGAGGCCTTGTTCTGTTTGTTGGGGCTGCCCCAGCCGATGAAGGTGCGCACGGCGATCAGCGCGGGGCGCTGTTTTTCCTCCCGGGCGGCCTCGATGGCCCGGGTGATGGCGCCCAGGTCGTTGCCGTCTTCCACCTGCTGCACCTGCCAGCCGTAGGCCTCGAACCGTTTCAGCCGGTCTTCGGTAAAAGCGAGGTCCGTGCTGCCCTCGATGGAGATATGGTTGTCATCATAGAGGCAGATCAGCTTGCCGAGTTTGAGGTGACCGGCCAAAGAAGCCGCTTCGTGGGAGACTCCTTCCATCAAATCACCGTCGCTGACCAGGGCGTAGGTGTAATGATCCACCACCGGGAAACCGGGCCGGTTGTAGCGGGCGGCCAGGAAGGTCTCGGCCATGGCCAGCCCCACCGCATTGGCCAGGCCCTGGCCCAGAGGGCCGGTGGTGGTTTCCACGCCCGGGGTATGGCCGTATTCGGGGTGCCCCGGTGTCTTGCTGCCCCATTGGCGGAAGGCCTTTAAGTCGTCCAAAGTCAGATCATAGCCGGTCAGGAACAGGAGGCTGTAGAGCAGCATGGAACCCGGGTTGGCCGGGTTATGTTTCAAGAACCGGCTCCAGAGCACATAGGCCATGGGCGCCGCGCCCATGGGCAGCCCCGGGTGGCCCGAGTTGGCCTGTTGCACGGACTCGGCGCTGAGGACCCGGATGAGGTTTACACACAATGTATCGATTTCACTGGTTATTGCAGTATTGCCCGTCGCTTCCATCCTGAAATTCCCCCTGTTGGCCCCATTTGTTTTCCGGCACCTGCGGTGCTCGAGGAAGACTGATTAAATCAGCCGCCGGCCCATCTGTCAAGGATCGATTGAAAGGACTACTTAATCGACTTTCATTTTATTTTACGGTATAATTTTTTTCATGGAAATGAGCCCCTTGGGAAAATTTCTGTTGCCCGTTCCGGCCCTGGTCTTTTTCCTCTCGGGTGCTCCCTTTTACGGGGGCCTGCTGCCCGTAGGCGTCGGGGGAACCGTTGTGGGGGGCCCTTGCGAATATAAGGGGTATCAAGGACAAGTCCGAATTATGTTTGTCATTCCGGTACATTCGGCGGGAGAAACCGGAACCGCCTTCGAGGTGCGATTTTCCTTCCGACCGGCGGACAAAGTCATCGAGCCCTTCGCCGACCCGGAAGACCGCCTGTTTCTATTGACCATGAAAAACGGAACCTTACCCGATCAAAGGTTCCTGGAAAAATACCGCCTCGAAACGGGCCGGATATTGGACGGCAGACTCCTGGTCATCACCCGCGGGACCTGCACCCCCACCCTTTTTGAGTTCACCGGGGTCGACCTGGGTGACTACGGACCCCGGTAGAAGGAGACGGAATTGCCACAGACCAATTTGAACGGTCAGAGGGTCCTGATCACCCAGGCCGACGCCTTCATGGGCCCCACCCTCTGCGAGGTATTCGCCGAACAGGGCGCTCTGGTCCTGGCCGATACCGCAGCGCTCACCGCCTCAGAGGCAGCGGGGCGGATTGTGGCCGCCGCCGGCCGGGTGGACGTCCTGGTGGCTAATCTCGCCTTACCGGCCCCCAGCACACCCGCCCCGGAAGTCACCGAGACCGAATGGCGGGAGGTCTTTGCCGCCCTGGTCGATCCCTTGCCCCGTCTCTGCCGGGCTGCGCTGCCCCAGATGATCGAACGCCGGAAGGGAAAGATCCTGGTCCTGGGCAGCGCCTC
>JALOOY010000062.1 GCA_025454185.1 Thermodesulfobacteriota bacterium | reverse complement strand
TCCTTGCCGGTCCCGCTCTCCCCGAGAATGACCACCGGAGCTTCCGATTCCGCGGCGTTTTTCACCAGGTCGAAGACCGCCTCCATGGCCGGACTTTTTCCGATAAGACCATGAAAGCCGTGTTCGTGGGTAAGTTCCTTCTTCAAAAACTCTATTTCCTGGTCCTTTTTCAACAACTCTGAAATATCGGTAAGGGATTCAACGCCACCGATCGGCAGACCGTTTCCGTCCTTCAACACGGTGGCATTTTTCAACAGGTAGGCGGAAGTGCCGTCCTTCCTTTTTATGATACAGCGCTTGCGGGACACTTTGCCCAGCTTGAAGAGGTTACACCTTTTTACCTTTCCCCTGGTAGTCTGCAGCATGCAGGTGTCGCTATCGAAAACGGTACAGGGTTGTCCCACCACTTCTTCATTTTTGTACCCGGTGATCTGTTCAGCCGCCGGATTGATAAATACGATCATACCCTCGGTATCGACGATCAACAAACCGTCCGCCATGGTGTCCACCACCGATTCCCAGTACTGGGAAATATCTTCAGGCTTCATGACTACACCCTTTCACGTACAAAAGAAAAAAATTTTGTTAACAAATTTTGTTAATTAATGTTAATCATGTTAATGTTAATTTTCAATGGCGTTAATTAACAAAAATGGATTCGTAGAAATAAAGCAATAAAATACGATAGGTTATATCGTTATAGCAGTCGGTTTCGCTGGCACGGAGATTGCTTCATATTGACATGATAATTTAAAAACTTACTTTATCGAAAATAACAATTCCCAGGAGGATTGGAGGAATGATGAATAACCGCTATCGTCGTCTGTTGATCGGGCCTTTGTTGCTGGCCGCCGGACTGTTTTACGGAACCGGTCTAGCAAGCGCGGCTGATGAAGGGAAGGCCCTTTGGGGGCCCAATTGTCTGAACTGCCACAATTTTGATCCCAAAGCCAAATTGATCATGGGGGACTTCCAATCCTATTCCCGTCAGGCGAATTTGTTGACGGTCAAGGTGGGGCCCCGCCCGGTGGTGGTCAAGCTAACGGACCAGACTAAGCTGGAAAACGCCAAGGGTTACCGGGATATAACCGGAGACAATGCCCTGAAGATTGCCTTCGAAGAGAAACCCGACGGCTATTACGCTCAGAAGGTGACCGTAAAGCCACCGCTGAAGGTCCCGGACAACCAGTTGCTGTCCACCCAGGAAATGGAAAAATTGGTGGCTTTAGGACCGGCGTCGGGGAAATTTGTGCTTCTCGACTCCCGGCCGCCCTACCGTTTCCAGGAAGAGCGCATTCCGGGTGCCCAGAACATGCCCCTGCCCAATTTCGACAAGCTGACCAACCTGCTGCCGCAGGACAAGGGGCAGATGGTCATCTTCTACTGCCAGGGTTCCACCTGAGCCCTCAGCCCCATGGCCGCCCGGCGGGCGGAAAAACTGGGTTATACCAATATCAAAGTGTATCATGACGGGATTCCGGCCTGGTCCGATGCCGGCAACGTGCTCTATACGGATGGAGCTTTTGTAGAACAGATGATGGGCTTTCTGGTCCTTTTGGACCTGCGGGGAGTTGAGGCCGCCAAGAAGGCCCATATTCAGGGGGCCGTGGCCCTGGAATTGAAAAACCTCGAAAAAGAGAAATCCCAGTTCCCCATAGACCGTAAGGCACCGATCATCCTTTACACGGACAAATCGGACTGGAAGGAACTGCAGCCGGCTGTAAAAATGATCTCCTCTTGGGGCTACAGCCGCATCAGGGTCCTGGAAGGGGGTTTTGAAGGCTGGCTGGCCAAGAACCGGCCCACCCAGAAGGGTGACGTGCGGACCACTATTTTTTACATCCCCCGGCCCCATCCCGGAGAAATCTCCGGTGATGAGTTCATGAACATCGTCAAGACCCGTCCGGCCGACAAGGTGATCCTCGACGTGCGTAATAAAGACGAAGCGGCCGAAGGGACCCTGGAAGGAGCGGTTCAAGTTCCTCTGGATGCCTTGCAGGGACGACTCAATGAACTCCCTAAAGACAAAGAAATAATCATCCACTGCCGGACCGGTCTGCGGGCCGAAATGGGCTACCACATCCTGCGCAATGCCGGCGGCTACAAAGCCCGGTTCCTGAACGATAAGATAACCATCAAGGGTAAAGATTTATTCTGTTGCTATAAATAACCCTCTGCCGTAAACCCTCCCCTCACCCCCGGGCGCTTTTTCGGGCCCGGGGGTCCTCCTTCTTGTCTTTCATTGATAATTAGGAATTAACAATTGAGAATTGATTATTAGTCTTTTCTTGAAGGCTTTGAACTTAGACGAATATCAATTATCAATGCCTAATGCGCAACTTTTAATTCTCAATGATTGTCCTCCCTATACAAAACCGGAACCACCTCTGCCAACCCCAAAGCTGACAGATGCCCTCTTTCCGGTCTTCCCGTGGCGGGCTCCCAATGCAGCGCCTTATAATACCCATCGGTCAAGCCCTCCATATCCAGCGTAATCCCTTTCGCCGGTCCTTTGGCCAGCGCGGGTTCGCCAACGATGCGGGGATGGAGGCGAAAATCCTTGCGGGGCTGCAGGCCCTCCCGCAGGTTAAAGGCCTGGCGTAACAGACCGATCCGTTCCCCGACCAGCAGGTATTCGTCGGGGGTTCGGTGCCCGCCCGCGGCCGCGTTCAACAGTTCGGTCAGCGGGTAGTTTCCGCCGATCTGGGTCCCGAACAGGCAGACGCCGGCCCCGTCGATCAACATCTTGTAGAAGGTATTGACCGCCAGGGCCTCCCCCTTGTTGTCGGTTCTGTACTTCTCGCGGTGTGTGGTCAGGGCCGGTATTTTCCGGGCCTGCTGGAATTTTTTTTCGAGAAACTGCAGGTCCAGATAGGTGTAGGAAGCCGTGGTGTGGCGGCCCGGGGCCGCCTCGCAGGCATAGGCCGTGCCGAAACCGGGATCGAATTTGGGGTCGTGCATGGGGGGCTCTACGCCTCCGCAATGCACGGCAAACCTTTCCGCACCCCGGCCGATTCTGGCGGCGGCCCGCTTGACCCCGTCGGCCAATATATCTCCCAGTCCCTGACGGGCAATGATTTTTTCGGTCAGTCCCAGTATGGCCGGCCCGTTGCCCCAGCGCAGCTCCAACCCGTCGCTGTCTTCCCGGGTCAGGATACCGTTTTCGAAGCACTCGATGGCGAAGGCCACCGCGCCGCCGCAGGAGATGGAATCCAGGCCGGCCCGGTTCAGAAGGTCGTTCACCTTCAGGATAAGGGGGAGATCATCCAGGAGCAGCAGGCTGCCGAAGGCGCAGAGGGTCTCGTATTCGATTTTGTGCATTTCCGGGATGGGGAAGGGGCCATCGGCTACCCGCAGGATGCCGCCGCAATGGAGCGGACAGGAAAAACAGCCGTATTTTTTGACCTCGTATTTTCGAACGGCCTCGGCCCCGATCTTTTGAGACCGGGAAAGGGGAAAGTCCAGATAGCCCACGCCCCCCCAGTTTTTGATGGGGCTGTCGCCGCTCTCGGCGCTCATGGCCGTGATGGCCGTGGTGCCGTATTTGCGGAGCAGCAGCCGCCAGAGGTCGGCCGGCTGGCGGGGAAAGATCCGGCTGCGCCGGGTAATCTTCCCCAGGGTCCCCAGCAGGCCGTCGGTCAGGAACCGGCTCAGCCCCTTTTTCCCGGAAATCCGCTCCTGAAATTCCTTACTCAGGCGATTGATTTGGGCGCGGTCGGCGACTCCTACCCGGCGGGTCCCCGCGGCCACGATGCCCTTGAGGTTTTTGGAGCCCATGACGCCCCCCAGACCGCTGCGGGCGGCGAGGCGGCCCCGGTCGGTGACGATGCCGGCGATACAGCTTTTCTTTTCCCCGGCCGGACCGATGACCGCCACCTGAACCCGGGGGCCGTAACGTTCCTTCAGGCGGATTTCCGTATCCAGGGCATCCAGCCCCCAGAGGTCGGCGGCCTCCCTCAGTTCGGCGCCCCGTTCATCGATATACAGGTATACCGGTGCGTCTGCAGCGCCTGAAAAAAAGAGGGCGTCGATGCCGCAGCGTTTCAGCCAGGGGGAAAAATAACCGCCGGCGTTGGCCTCGCCCCAGCCGCCGGAGAGAGGTGATTTGCCCACCACCGTGAAGCGTCCGGCGAAGAGCGCCCCGGTATCTGTCAACAAGCCGGTGGTAAAGCCCAGGACATTTTCCGGGCCCAGGGGATGCGCGCCGGCTTTTTGCCTGTCCCAGAGGAATTTTGCGCCCAGACCCGCGCCGCTCAGAAATTTTTCATAGACTCCGTCGGCCACATCCTCATAGACCGTCCTGCGGGTGGTCAAATCCACCCAGAGGATGCGTCCCCAGTACCCCTTGCCGCTTGGACGATTATTCTCTGCCACAGAATCTCCTGGTTGGGAAATTTATATTACCCCCCTGCTGAGGTTGAGCAACGATGAAGCAAAAAAAATAGTAATTAACTCCCTGTTCGATGTTCGTTCTTTCAGACCTAAACTATAGGTTTGAACTTCCCCGGTATGGCACCGCAAATGGGGCATTTTTCCGGGGCCCGGTTCTCGCTGACATAGCCGCAGACCTGGCACACGTAATAATCGACAGGGTTCGAGTCCTTCTCGGGTATCAAAGCCTTTTCCAGCAGGGCCGCCTGAACCGGCGCCACTTCCCGGGATTGGGAAAAGACCATCTCCGCCGTCTTCATCCCCTCGTCTTCGGCCTCCCGGATCAGTCGGGGGTATAGCGCATCATAGGCCTGCCGCTCCAACTCCAGGGCAGCGGCCAGGTTTTCCCGGGTGGTGCCGATCCGGCCCCGCAGCAGCAGCAGGCAGCGCCGGGCCTGGACGGACTTGGATTCGGAAAAGGCCCGGAAGAGGCGCGCCGCCCGGGTATCGGCTTCGTGATCGGCTTTTTGGGCAAAGGCGGTGTGCCGGGCCGCCATTTTGGATTCGGCAGACAGGATCGATAGCAGATTTTTTTCGGTCTTTTCGGCCATTCGAGGTCTCCCGGTGGAAAGTGTGTTATAATAAGATCACTTATACCGAGGGGGGCCGGCCCCTGTCAAGGGCCGGTCAACGGACCCCTTGTCCGGAAAGGAATTTTCATTTGGGCCGGCCAATTGCTTCAACGGAAGTCCTGCTCGTCTTCCCCCATCAGTTGTTTCCGGAACATCCCGGATTGGCCCATGAACGGAAAATCTTTCTAATCGAGGAGCCGCGGTTCTTTTTTGACCCGCAAGAAAAGACCTTCTTTCATAAAAAGAAATTGCTGCTTCTCCGGGCTGCCATGCGCCATTATGCCTCGCGGCTGCAGGCCAGCGGTTTTGCTGTCGATTATCTCGAATACCGTTTCGCCCTGGATCCGGATAATCTGGCCCAAAGACTGAAACAGTTCCGGGGCGGACGGATTGTCCTGGCCGATCTCAACGACGACCTTCTGGAGAAGAGAGTATCCGTGTTAAGCGCCCGAACAGGGCTGCCGGTCTCCAGGGTGCCCTCGCCCGGTTTCCTGACCTCCCGGGGCTGGTTCGAGGATTTTTTTAGGGAGGCACGCCACTATTCCCTCACTTCGTTTTACATCGCCCAGCGCCGCCTTTTGAAGCTCCTGGTCCAGGACGACAAACCCCTGGGCGGCAAATGGAGTTTCGACCCGCAAAACCGGAAGCGGATGCCCCTGGGATTGAAGGTTCCGCCGCCTCCTCCGATCAGGTCGGACGGGCTGGTCCGAGAGGCCCGCTCGTATGTGGAAAAAAATTTCCCCGGCCACCCGGGGGACACGGCGAATTTTATCTATCCTTTTTCTCCGGAGGAAGCGCGGAGGCGGCTGGGCCATTTCATCGAGACCGGACTGGCTTTTTTCGGGGATTACCAGGACGCTATCCGCGTCGATGAGCCCTTTCTCTTTCATTCCCTGCTCAGTCCTGCGCTGAACATAGGCCTGCTGACTCCGGACGAAGTGGTCCGCGCCGCCCTGGATTTTTCCCAAGCCCACCCCGGCCGGGTGCCCCTGAACGCCCTGGAGGGCTTCATCCGGCAAATCGTCGGCTGGCGTGAATTCGTCCGGGCCGTCTATCTGCTGGCCGGGGAGCGGCAGTCATCAACCAACTTCTGGAATCATCACCGACCTCTCCCGGCCTCTTTCTATTCGGCCACGACCGGTATGGATCCGGTGGACACCGTGCTGCGGCGGGTCAACCGCTACGGGTACGCCCACCACATCGAACGTCTGATGATCCTCGGGAACTTCCTGCTGCTCTGCGAGGTCGCTCCCCGGGAGGTCTATCGCTGGTTCATGGAGATGTTCGTGGACGCCTACGACTGGGTAATGGTTCCCAATGTCTTCGGCCTGAGCCAGTACGCCGACGGGGGTCTGATCACCACCAAACCTTATATCAGTTCCTCCAACTATATTCTGAAAATGAGCGATTTTGCGCGGGGCGAATGGTGTACGGTCTGGGACGGGTTGTATTGGCGGTTCATCCATCGGCACCGGGATTTTTTCGCCCGGAATCCACGGCTGTCGGTGATGGCCTCGCAGCTCGACCGGATGGGCGGCGAAAAATTGGCCGGGCATCTGCGAACCGCGGAGGATTACTTGAATCGGCTTGCTTGAAAGGGGCCGGTGGGATATGCTGTGCCAGTACGAAAATAAAGACCGAACATCGAACATCGAACGTCCAACATCGAACATCGAATTGCGGAATGTAGCACAGCCCCGCGAAACGCGGGACTGTGCCCTTATAATTCACTCAAGGAGGACCCTATGCCCCCATGGAAACCCGGAGACAAGGCCCCGGCCTTTACCCTGTTGAATCAGGAAGGGAAGAAGGTGAAGCTGTCCGATTTCGGCGGCACGAAACTGCTTTTATATTTTTTCCCCAAGGCCGGGACCTCCGGCTGAACCCTGCAAGCCGAGGGCGTCAGGGACGCCTTGGAGGAGTTTAAGAATCTGAAGGTAAAGGCCGTCGGAATAAGCCCCGACCTGCCCCCCAAACTGAAGCAGTTCGACGAGAAGAACCGCCTGGGTTTCCCTTTGTTGTCCGATCCGGATCACCAGACTGCCGAAGCCTACGGGGCCTGGGGGGAAAAGTCCATGTACGGTAAAAAAACCTGGGGGATCATCCGCTCCGCTTTTCTGCTCGATGAAAAAGGGAAGGTCAGCGGCGTCTGGTACAAGATCAGTCCCAAGGATACGGTGCCCAAGGTCCTGTCCGCCCTGGAAGGGGGGGCCTGATGGAAAAAACCCCCCAAACGGGACCGCTGGACATGGTTCCCGAAATTGATGCCGATCCGGAGCCGGTCCTGCGGGAACGGCTGGCCGACCTGTTTCGGACCCAGCAACTGGCTGTATTGGCCACCCAACGGGATGGCCAGCCCTACACCAACCTGGTGGCCTTTACGGCCACCCCAGAGCTGGGGGGGCTGGTTTTCGCCACGGCCCGGTCGACCCGCAAATTCGAAAACCTGGCTGCCGACTCCCGGGCCTCGCTGCTGATCGACAACCGCTCCAACCGTGTGGCCGACTTCCGGGAGGCCGTGGCCGTGACGGCCGTGGGGCGGGCCGTGGAGCTGACGGGCGACCGCAGGGCCGTTCTGCAGCAACTCTATTTGGCCAAACATCCCCATCTGCAGGAATTCGTCGAGGCCCCCACCTGCGCC
>JALOOY010000061.1 GCA_025454185.1 Thermodesulfobacteriota bacterium | reverse complement strand
ATCCGGCACCGTCGAGGTGACCTACGGCTCCCGGGAAAAGGCCATCATCGTCGCCTTTATCGGACCGGGGGAACTTTTCGGGGAAATCGGCTTTTTTGATCAACACTCGCGGGTCCGGACCCTGCGGGCCACGGAAGATACCACCATCCGCACTTGGGACCGCGATACCATGACCCGGATGCAGCAGCAGGCCCCCGCCTTGTACGGCTCTTTCGTCTCCCTTCTGGCCCAATCCATCTGCGTCAAATTCCGACGGATCCTGGAAGAAAGGGAGCCGCTGGTGGCCTACACGGCCGCCCTGTCCACCGGCCGGCGGGGATTCGAGGAAGCCCAGGTCCTGACGCCCGAGGCCTTTCGGCACCCCTTCTGGCCCCGGGTCAACCAGATGGTGGAAACCTTCAAGGCTGATTTTTTCGACCTGTCCATGCGCCTCCAGCAGGCCGGAGACCAGACCCCGGAAGGACCCTTTCAGGAACAGTGCCTGCTGGTTCTGGACCGTTTCAACGCCCAACTGGAAGACCTGCGGCAGGCCGTCGAGGGCCATGAACTGGCCGGCCCTTTCTGGGGCTATATTTTCAAGGAGATTTTCCCTTATTTCATGCGCAGCCGTTTTGCCGAGCGGGCCTATTACAAACCCAAAGGCTATGCCGGCGATTTCCTGATGATGGAGATGCTCTACACCAATTGTGCCCGGGGAGACGGCCGGCTCGGCGCGCTGGTGGACCACTGGTGTCTGAATACGGCCGCGGCCCGGGCAGTGCGCGGCCGGCGGGTGTTGATCACCCGGCTCCTGGCCCGGGAGGCCGCCGCCCGGACGGCCCGGGACCGGTCCCTGCGCCTCCTGAACCTGGCCTGCGGCTCCTGCCGCGAACTTTTCGATTTTTTGGCCGCGGACAATGACCGGACCCCGGTGGAGGCCCTGTGTGTCGATGCCGACCCGGAAGCCCTGGCCTTCACCCACCAGCAGGTCAATGTCTTTCCCCATCAGGCGGTGATCCGGCTCATGCAGGCCGACGTGCTACGCTGGATCATCGGCCGCGAAAAACACCCCATCGGCAACATCGACGTGATCTATTCAGTGGGTCTGGCCGATTACCTGGACGATTCCCTGTTCCAGACCCTGGCCCGGCAGGCCTACGGACACCTCCAGCCGGGCGGGGCCCTGGTGGTGGGGAATTTCGGACCCACCAACCCCAACCGGGCCTTCATGGATCACCTGCTCCAATGGAAACTGATCCACCGTAGCGCAGAGCAGCTCCGGACCCTCCTGACCGGGACTCCCTTCGGCTCCGGGATCGAGATCCTTTCCGAACCGGAAGGCGTCAACCTGTTCCTGGTGGCCCGCAAACCCGACCAGGGCTGACAAGGTCCCCATGTCCGGCCCCTCCCGCTTCAGCTTCTGGAACAGGCCCGGCTCAGGTCCGCCGGAAATTGCCGGGTTCTATGAGGACCTTTCGCCCCTCCTGCGGCAGCGGGTGGACGTCATTCTGCTCCTGGGGGTCTTTCTGGTCCCACTTTTTTCCTTCCTCGATTTTCTGCTCTACCCGGAACAGGGACAGCTTTTCCTAATGTACCGCCTAATCGCCTCCTGCGGCTGTCTGCTCCTCTGGTTGATAAACCGGCTGAAAAACCTGGGAGACAGGAGCTTTTATCTGGGCCTGGCGGCCTTTTATCTGGTGGGGGGAGTCATCCTGCTCATGATCCTGGTCCTGGACAGCTTTTCCACCCCTTATTACGCCGGGCTGAATCTGGTCTTCATCGGTTTCGGCCTGCTGGTGCCGGCCCGTACCCGCCGTCTGTTCTTGCACATCCTGATTCTTTACGGGGTTTACCTGATCCTGGTTTTGTTCCGGCACTGGCCGGCCTATAATTTTACTTTTCTGGCCAATAACATGTTCGTCCTGGCCACTCTGATCATCGCTCTGGTGGGGGCCAAAACCAATATGCGCCTGCGCCGCAGGGAATACCGGCTGCGGATCGACCTGGAACGGGTCCAGGAGCTGCTCCGAGCCCACTCCGCATCCCTGGAAGTGCTGGTGGACAGCAAACAAAAAGACCTGCTGCAGAAGGTCCGTCAGTTGGAGGAGCAGCAGGAGATTCAGCAACGGACCCAGCGGGCCACTATTTTCGGGCTGGCCAAGCTGGCCGACTCCCGGGACAAGTATACGGGCGAGCACCTGGACCGGATGCGGGCCTATTGCCGGGAGATCGCCCGGGAACTGGGTCGGGACCCCCGCTACCGCCAGCGCGTGGATCCCCTTTTTGTGGACAACCTGGCGGAATCTTGCACCCTGCACGATCTGGGCAAGGTGGCCATCCCCGACGCCGTCCTCCTCAAACCGGGCCCCCTGACTCCGGAGGAGTACGAAACCATCAAACGACACACCTCCATCGGGGGCGAGGCCCTGCGCGACATGGATGAAAAACTGGGACAGGCCAGTTTCATCCAGATGGGCCGGGAGATAGCTCTCTATCATCACGAACGTTTCGACGGCCGGGGTTACCCGCAGGGGATCCGGGGGGAGGCCATTCCCCTTTCGGCCTTGATCGTGGCCGTGGCGGATACCTACGACGCCCTCACCGCCGAACGCTGCTACCAGCCGGGTCGCTCCCATGCCGAGGCGGTCGACATCATCACCCGGGAGCGGGGGGCCCAGTTCCATCCCGATGTGGTGGACGCCTTTTTGCGGATCCAGGATCGGCTGGCTTCCCTCCGCACCGAATACGACGACCGGTCCGAAAAGAAATAGATTTCCTTTTCATCCAACCGGCGATAGAATTGCCGGCCGGGAACCAAAATCAGTTCAGAGGAGGAACGCATGCTCACCCCCAACGCCGATCTGATGCGCCAGGCCCGGGAAGCCCTCAAAGGGAAATGGGGCCTGGCCGTGGTCGGCAACCTGATTTTCCTGGTCGTCACCGGAGTGGCCCAGGGAGTGGGCCAGATCATCCCGCTGGTCGGTTGGGCGGCCGGCCTGATCGTGGGCGGCCCCCTGATCCTGGGTCTGGCCCTTTTTTTCCTGGGACTCAGCCGGGGCCAGGAAGTGGCCTACTCCCGGCTTTTTGACGGATTCCAGCGTTTCGCCGACGCCCTGGTGACCTATCTCCTGCTGGCCCTGTTGATTTTCCTCTGGTCCCTGCTGCTGATCGTTCCGGGAATTATGGCCGCCCTCTCCTATGCCCTGACCTTTTTCCTGATGGCCGACCGTCCGGAATTGAAAGGCATGGAAGCCCTCAAGGAAAGCGAACGGCTCATGAAAGGAAACCGCTGGAAACTGTTCTGCCTGTTCCTGCGCTTCATCGGCTGGTTCCTGGTCGGGGCTCTGACCATGGGGATCGGTTATCTTTGGGTCATGCCTTATTTACAAACCAGCGCGGCCCGTTTCTATGAGGACGTGCTGGGCAACGGGGGAGCGGCCGCGGCGGAAGGAACCAGGGTCAAACCGGCAGCCGCCCCCCCACCTCCGTCCCAGCCCACCAGCAAACCCAGCGCGCCGGCCCGGGCATCCCAACGAACCGAACCCCCCAAAGCGCCCGGCTCCGTGCCGACACCGGCCCCCGAACCGCCCAAGCCCCCGGTCAATCCCCGGGCCCGGCTCTGCCTGAGCTGCCATCGGCCTATTACGGATCCGGAGGCCAAGGCCTGCCCGGAGTGCGGTTTTGCCGTCATGGAGGTGCCGGGCTTCAGCCCCAAAACGCCCCCCCCAGCCACGCCACCGGCAACCGCCGGCCCTTCGGCATCGGAAATGCCGGTTAAACCCGGAAGCCCCCCTGCTCCCCCGAAATCCCCGGGGGCTGGATCGGTCCCGCCGGCTCCACCCGCACCCCTTGACCTGGAAGCTACGGTCAGAGTCGGAAAACCCCGTCTGACTTCCACCTCCGCCGCGGGGCAGCCGGAGCGTTTCGACCTGCGTGCTCCCTTGACCCGTCTCGGACGCAAGAGTGAAAACGACCTGGCCTTCCCGCTGGAAAAGACCATCTCGGGCCGGCACTGCGAAATCTACCAGGAAGGGACGGACTGGTTCGTCAAGGACCTGGGGAGCACCAACGGGGTGCTGGTCAACGGCAAGAAGGTGGACCTATCGCCCCTGCAGGAAGGCGATCAGATCAAGCTGGGAAACAAGGTTTTTACTTTTACCAGAAACGCTTAATGCCAAAATAAAGACCAACATCCAGCATCGCATTTTGGATTGTAGCACAGCCGCCCCCGGCTGTGGTGCTTTGCGGTGAATCACACGCAGTGGAACCAATCCCCACTCGGAATTCATCCGCCAGGGAGGCAACTTGAAAACCTGCCGCAAGGAACTCTGGTTCAACATCCCGACCCGCCGGGCCTTCATCAACATCACCCCGCAGGTGGAGCAGTGCCTGCGCGAGAGCGGGATTACCGAAGGCCTGGTCCTGGTCAACGCCATGCACATAACCGCCTCGGTGTTCATCAACGACGACGAATCCGGCCTGCACCACGATTACGAGGCCTGGCTGGAAAAGCTGGCCCCCCACGAACCGGTCTCCCAGTACCGCCATAACGTGGGCGAAGACAACGCCGACGCCCACCTGAAACGGCAGGTCATGGGCCGGGAGGTGGTGGTGGCCGTCACCAAAGGGAAGTTGGATTTCGGCACCTGGGAGCAGATCTTTTACGGGGAGTTCGACGGGCGGCGGAAGAAGCGGGTGCTGGTCAAGATCATCGGGGAATAGCCGGAAGGACCAGTCCCTCCTTTTCGGCGCGGGACAGTCTTTTGATTTCGGCTTCCCGTACCAGCGCCTCGGAATGGGTCAGGCTGTTTTCCTGATAAACCAGGTTGACCGGAAGGCGTCCCCGGGTATAGGCGGCCCCCTTTCCCCGGTTATGTTGTGCGATCCGGGCGAAAACGTTCTTGGCGATCCCGGTATAGAGGGTCCCGTCCCGGCAGCGGAGGATATAGACCGACCAAAGGTTTAAATCGCACTCTTGCATACCACAGCAAAAAATCTACTCCTCTTTTCTCCGCTCCCATATCCGCCGCGCGGCGCCCTTGACCGCCGTGGGCAGCATGAGCCATTCATAGGGCAAAACAACCTTCTGCAGCGCGCCGGCGCCCTCTTCCGGGGACAGGCTTTTTTCGGCAAGGGCCTCGATCAGCCGGCGGGGAATTTCCACATCCTGTCGAAACAGGTGCTGCCCTGAGTCGAATTTTTCGTCCACCTCGTGAACCGTGGGAAAGGTAAAAAACCGATCCCGGACCGTCTTACGGCCGCGGTAAATCTGGTCCAGCACGTCCCGCAGGACATACTCGTGGACCCGCAGCCCGTACATATTCTGTCCGCCGAACTTCTCCGGATCGGCGGGGTGAATGTTGTACAGGTCCATACCCGGTATGGGATAAATCTTGACGACGCAGCCGACCAGAAAGACCAGGTCGGTGAAATCGCCCAGCAGGGTCTCCCGGAGCGTTGTATTGAAACCATCCAGATGGGGATGGTCCCGGCGGTCGATGACCCGACACCGCAACCCCAGGGCCTTGGCCTTTTCGATACATCCGGCATCCCGTTTGGTGCTGAGCAACGTCGGCGAATTGACCTCGGGCAGATAACCGGCCTTCCAGGCCTTCATGATGGCCTCCGCGTCCGTGCCCGAACCCGAAGCGATTAAAACCAGGTTCACCTGGTCTGTGCCGGCCGTGCTTTTGGGGATATACAGCCCGTCAAGATTTTCTTCCATTTTTTTCACGGTTCCTTTCGATAGCACCTTTCCAATCAAGCGGCGAAGCGAAGGATTTCCACCTCAGCTCCCTTTTTCACGGCGTCTTCACCTAATTCCAACACCTGTCCGGTAACGGTATCTGAAAGATAATACTCATCGCAATTATCGCAGACTTCTGCCGGAACCCCTTTAATCAAAACGGTGGTTTCCCCCCTCCGAAGCGTCACGGTTACTTTCCCGGGGTGGGTTTCTCCTTGTTTACAGAGGATACACTTCATGACAGCCTCCTTATATTAAAACCAGACGACCAAAGCCTTGGATTTGGTTGATAAACAGTAATAATGTGACAGGCCCTACTTTCAGGTTCAATGGATAGAACCACATGTATCGGACGGTCTTTAAGGTAACCAAGGATCAAGTAGCTGGAATAGGGAATGTCGTCCGGATATTCAGCTATAATTTTACCGGATTCAACGATAAGGAGGATATCATCCTTTTGGATGGCCCTGGCAAACATCCTTTCAACGGCATGCCTGGTAAATTTCACCTGCCTGCAATCCATTTATTGGGCCATTTTTGGTTCGGAGGGTTAAAAACTGGCGGAAGTGCATGGGAATCGAACCCACCTGCCGCCCTCTCAGACGGCACACCGGATTTGAAGTCCGGGAGCCCCACCAGTGAGCTTTCCACTTCCGCAGAACCTGATTATAGACTCCCGGAGGCGGCAAGTCAAGCTTGGAAGGGCCGACGAAATCCGTCACGCTGAGCGAAACTTTTCCTGAAGGGCCTTGTAGTTCCAGCCGAAGGAGATCAGCAGTTCCTCCCCGGCCTTGAGCAGCAGTTCGAGGTATTTCTTGCGGTCGTAGGTCTCCCCTCCGGTGAGGAAGGGGGCCGGGACCACCCGCTCCTCGGGAGCCGGGGCGGCGCCGTCGCGCAGCAGATAGGCCACCTTTTGACCGGGGTGCAGGGCCAGCCCCTCGGCCTCCAGTTGCTGGAGGGTCAGGGCCGACTGGGTGTCCACTTTGAATTGATTCAGGGGACGGCTGAAGCGGCGGGTGATGACCAGCTCCCGGGGGTGGACCCGGCCGTTTTTAAGCAGGGCCGCGTAATCCCCCAGGCGCTCCAGCAGTTCCGGCACCTGTTGTTCCAGGGCCGACCGGTCCTCGGCCTTGGCCATCTCCGCCAGCAATTCCTCCTGGACATCCCGGACGAAGGGGGGAATGTCCCGGCGGCAGGAGGCGATGCCCCGGGTCTTGAGGGTGCCGTCCAGAAAGGCCCCGAAGTAGCGGTTGGCCACCGGGCGCCGCGGCTGGACCTTGGAAGGCAGGAAGACGATCCAGCGATATATTCCTTCCAAAATTATTGAAACTCCACTTTTATTCTTTATTTCCTCAAGCAACGCTTGAACATCGTCCTCGGTCAGATGGTCCCCCTGAAACCAGAGGGAATCGGTCAATCCGTGGAGGACCTGAAAGCCCCGGGCCTCCACGCATTCTTTGGCCAGGAGCAATTTGTCCCGGCCGAAGTCGGTGATGGCTTCGTGGGCCTCGATCCGGCCGAAGCGGGCGTTCTTGTATCCCAGATAGCCGAAGCAGGTGACCAGGACCCATTTGAGGCCGGTCTGCATGGCCTTGTACACACCCTGCCGCGGATGGCCAGCCTTGGCCCGGGCCTTGAGCTCGGCCCGGAGCGCCAGGATGGGCTCCAGGGTCTCGGGCACCAACCCTTTGCGCTTCCGGCAGATGTTGGCGCCCGATTCCGGCACCACGGGCTCCGGGCAGCAGGCGCAACCCATGGTCTCCGGCGAGATGTTGTGCCGGACCATGATGGTGGGGTACATGGAGGCGTAGTCCACCTCGGCCACCCCTTCCCGGAGACCGATGGGCGGCTGGAAGACCAGGCCACCCTTGTCCGCCGTCAGCAGGTCCCAGGCGGTCTTGAAGTCTTCGGGCCGGCCCTTCTTCCAGGGGATCAGGATCCCTTTCTG
>JALOOY010000060.1 GCA_025454185.1 Thermodesulfobacteriota bacterium | reverse complement strand
ATAAAAAGCTACCGGCGGAAAAAAATCCAGGATCCGGCGGTCGAGGATATGGATGCCGGTGAAGGCCCGGGTCCCGGCCTGGTCCCGGAACTTTAGAATAGAATCGCCCGGCCCGACGACGATATTGTTATGGCGGGAATGGTCCTGGAGGATCAGGGTGACCGGCCCGCCCCGGTCGCGGTGGAAGGCCAGGGCCGGTCCCAGGTCGATATCGGTTACGATGTCCCCGTTCAGGACCAGAAAAGTATCGCCCCTCCAGAAATCGACGGTATTTTTGATCCCGCCGCCGGTGCCCAGGATCTCGGTTTCCGGGCGTGTTTCCAGGATCAGGTCCGGTACCCGACCGGCATAGGCCCGAACGAAAGCGCGCACCTGATCGCCGAGGTGGTGGGTATTGAGAATAAAACGCCGCACGCCCTGCCGCCGCAGGTACTCCAGACTGAGGGCCAGCAGGGGCCGGTTTAATACCGGAAAAAGGGGCTTGGGTTTATGGCGGGTCAAGGGCCGGAGCCGGGTCCCGGCCCCGGCGGCCAGGATCAGGGCCTCCACAGGCGGAAAGAAACAGACGCCAAAGGCAACAGGTACATAGAGGGCAATTTTATTCCTGAAAAATTTTTCCGGCCAAAGGAGGCCCTAATCTGATTTTTAGGTAAAAGGTTGTTCTTGTCGTCCCGGGCGTCTGGGCGCTGATTAAAAAGCTTCAATAAATACAAGGGACTTGTCAAGCAGAAAGTTTGCTGTTCGGAGGCCGGGCCGGTTGGGACGGTCAAATTCCTTGACGGGACACCCGCGAACCATTACCATTTAGTCCATGGCCAACCAGGACTTCGATTTTGAAATCGAAAAAATCATCGGGGAGAGCCACGAAGAAATTCCCATCCCCGCCACCCTGCCGCTCCTGCCAGTGCGGGACACGGTGATTTTTGCCAACATGATCCTGCCGCTCATTGTGGCCCGCGAAGGCTCCATCCAGGCCGTGGAGCGGGCGGTGGCCCAGGACCGGCTCATCTTCCTGGTGGCCCAGAAGGACCAGACCGTCGAGGAACCGCAACCCGCGGACCTCTACACCGTGGGCAGCGTGGGCCTGGTCCTGCGCATGATGAAGCTCAACGACGGACGCCTGAAGATACTGGTCCAGGGCATTACCCGGGCCCGGATTACGGAATTCCTGGAGCAGCGGCCCTGGCTGCGGGTCGGACTGGAACCGGTGCCGGACCTGGAATTGGGGCGGCCGCCGGTAGAGATCGAAGCCCTGATGCGCAACGTGCGGGAACAAAGCGAGAAAATCCTCTCCCTCAAAGGGCTCTTGTCTCAGGACATCATCGCCATCCTGAACAGCGTAGATGAACCGGGACTGCTGGCCGACCTGGTGGCCTCGAACCTCCGGCTGCGCATCGACGAATTCCAGGTCCTGCTGGAACAGATCGACCCTTTCGAACGCCTGCAGAAGGTCAACGAGCACCTGGGCAAAGAAGTGGAGGTCTCCACCGTCCAGGCCCGCATCCAGTCGGAGGCCAAGGAGGAAATGTCCCGCAGCCAGCGGGATTACTACCTGCGGGAACAACTGCGGGCCATCCGGCGCGAGCTGGGGGAATACGAAGAGCGGAGCCAGGAGCTCGCCGAGTACCGGGACAAGATCAAGGCCCGCCATTTGCCCGCAGAAGTCCGGGAGGAAGCCCTGAAGCAAGTCTCCCGGCTGGAACAGATGCACCCCGACTCCGCCGAAACCTCCATGGTCCGCACCTATCTGGACTGGATCGTCGAGCTGCCCTGGGACAAGAAGACCCGGGACAAACTCGAGGTCAAAACCGCCGCCGGCATCCTCGATGAGGACCATTACGACCTGAAAAAGGTCAAGGAACGGATCCTGGAATACCTGAGCGTACGCAAGCTGAACCCCCGGATGAAAGGCCCCATCCTCTGTTTCGTGGGTCCGCCGGGGGTAGGGAAAACTTCCCTGGGACGCTCCATCGCCCGGGCCCTGGGCAGAAAGTTTCTCCGCATCTCCCTGGGCGGCGTGCGCGACGAGGCGGAAATCCGCGGGCACCGGCGCACCTATATCGGGGCCCTCCCCGGCCGAATCCTGCAGGGGCTCAAACGGGTGGGGGTCAACAATCCGGTCTTCATGATGGACGAGATCGACAAACTGGGGGCGGATTACCGGGGCAATCCGGGGGCGGCCCTGCTGGAGGTCCTCGACCCGGAGCAGAATTGCGCCTTCAGCGACCATTACCTCAGTCTGCCCTTCGATCTGTCGGCCGTCATGTTCATCACCACGGCCAATCTGGCCGACCCCATCCCTTCGGCCCTGCGGGACCGTCTGGAGATCATCGAAATTGCCGGATACTCTGCGGAGGAGAAACTGGAGATCGCCCGGGCCTACCTCTGGCCCCGCCAGGTGCGCGACCACGGTCTGAAACCGGAGCACTTGTCCATCACCCGCGAGACCCTGCTCCAGATCATCGAGGAATATACGGAAGAGGCCGGATTGCGGGGTCTGGAAAAGGAGATCGGGGCCTTGTGCCGGAAAATCGCCCGCAAGGTGGCCGAAGGGGAAAAGGGGCCTTTCCGGATTACGCGCAACAACCTGCACCGCTACCTGGGCGCCCCCCCCTTTCTGCCGGACGAGATCCGCAAGACCAACGAAATCGGGGTGGCTACCGGGCTGGCCTGGACCTCGGCCGGGGGGGAGGTCCTGTACGTGGAAACGACGGTCATGAAGGGCAAGGGGAATTTCCTGCTCACCGGCCAGCTCGGGGAGGTCATGAAGGAATCCGGCCAGGCGGCCTTGAGCTATGCCCGTTCCCGCAGCCGGCAGTACCATCTGAAAGAAACCGATTTCGACCGCTGGGACATCCATATCCATGTGCCGGCCGGGGCCATTCCCAAGGACGGTCCCTCGGCCGGCATCACCATGGCCGTCTCGCTTCTTTCGGCCCTCACCGGCACCCCGGTGGACAAGGATGTGGCCTTCACCGGCGAGATCACCCTGCGGGGCAAAATCCTGCCTATCGGCGGCCTGAAGGAAAAAACCCTGGCCGCCATCCGGGCCAAAATCAAAACCATCCTTATTCCGGAACAGAACCGGAAAGACCTGGAGGAACTGCCCCGTTCCATCCGCCGCCGCATCCAGATGGTCCCGGTGCGGGACATGGACCAGGTCATGGCCAAGGCCCTGATCCGGCCTGCGGTCCGGTCCGCTAAAAAGACCGCCCCGGGAAAGGGACAGCCGTGAACATTCTCTATCTGGACTGCTTTTCCGGCATCAGCGGCGACATGGTCCTGGGGGCCTGGCTGGACCTGGGCCTGCCCCGCCGGCGCCTGCTGGAGGCCCTGCAAACCCTGGCACTTCCCCCCTTCCGGCTGCTGGTGCGTCGGGAGGAACGGGGCGGCTTGGCCGGCTTGCAGGTGGCGGTCCGGGGCCGCCAGGGCGCGGTTTTTCCGCGTCATTATGGAGAGCTGCGGGGGATTCTGGAAGCCGGAGGGCTGGAGGAGGCGGTCAAGACCAGGGCCTTGGCCGCTTTGCGGCGCCTGGCCGAGGTAGAGGCCCGCATCCACGGTCTGGAGCTGGAGGCCGTGCACTTTCATGAAATCGGGGCCTTGGACACGGTCGTCGACCTGGTCGGGGCCGCCCTGGGGCATCGGTATTTCCAGATCGAAGAGGTCTTCTCCTCCCCGCTGCCCGCCGGCCGCGGCTGGGTCCAAAGCCAACACGGCCCCCTGCCCCTGCCGGCGCCGGCCGCCCTGGAACTGTTGCGGGGCGCCGCCCTGGTTTCCTCCCCCTCGGAACAGGAACTGGTTACGCCCACCGGGGCCGCCATCCTCGCCGCTTTCGAACCGCGCTTCGGCCCTCCACCCGACATGGTGCTGCGCGGGGTGGGCTATGGGCTGGGCAGCCGACACCTGCCCGACCGCCCCAACGCCCTGCGCCTCTGGCTGGGAGAAAGCCGAGCCGAGCCGGACGAGGAGAGACTGCTGGTCCTGGAAACCAGCATCGACGACATGAATCCCCAGTGGTACGACTACCTCCTGGAGCGGCTCCTGCAGTCCGGGGCCCTGGATTGCCTGCTCATCCCCTGCCAGATGAAAAAGAACCGGCCCGGCACCCTGCTGCAGGTCCTCTGCCGGCCCCCGGACGGTCCGGCCCTGACGGCGTTGCTCCTGGCCGAGACCACCACCCTGGGGGTCCGCCACCATGAAGTCGGGAGGCGGTCCCTGGATCGGAGCGTCGAACGCCTGTCCACTCCCTGGGGGGAGGTGGGTCGCAAAAGGGTGCGCCGCCCGGGCCTGGCCGCAGATGGTTACCGGGATTATTCCCTGGAATACGATGACCTCAAAAAGGCGGCCGCCCGGGGGAAAAAATCACTCAAGGAGATGGAAACCCTGATTCGAGGCTGGATCGCCCGCCACGATTCCCCTTGCAGCTCCTGAAGGTTTCTGCTAAAGTTATTTACCCCCGCGGCGTACGGCCTCCGGGGGAACGTGTTTTGAAAGGGAGCAATTTTTTATGGAACGTACCCCCATCACCCAAGCCGGTTTGGACCGCCTGCGCGAGGAAGTGCGCCGTTTGGAGGCCGAGGAGCGGCCGGTGGTCATCAAAGCCATTGCCGAAGCCCGGGCCCACGGCGATCTGTCGGAGAATGCCGAGTACCATGCCGCCAAAGAGCGCCAGTCCTTCATCGAAGGGCGCATCGCGGAACTGCATGCCAAGATCGCCACGTCGGAGGTCATCGACTGTTCCCGGTTGCCCACGGACCGCGTGGTCTTCGGCTGCACCGTGCTGATCAGCGATCAGGATACCGGAGAGGAGTTGAAGCTGCGGCTGGTGGGCCCGGACGAATCCGACGTGGACAACGGGGACATTTCCGTCATTTCGCCGCTGGGCCGGGCCCTGATCGGCAAGGAACCGGGGGATGAACTCCAGGTCAAGACCCCGGGGGGGGTGCGTCAGGTGGAAATTCTGGACATTGTCAATCCGGAATAAAATTTGGACCTGGCCCTCTTCCGCTGGATCAATCAGGGGCAGCGCAACCCCTTTTTCGATCAGCTCATGCCCCTGGTCACCGAGTTCGACCATTGGCGCTATCCGCTGCTGGGGTTGTGGCTGGTCCTGTTTTTCTGGGGGCGCCGGGAGACGAAAATTACCCTCCTGCTCCTGGCCGCCCTGGTAGGCCTGCTCGATTACTCCAACAGTTTCTTTTTCAAACACCTCTTTGCCCGGCCCCGTCCCTGCCAGGTATTGGCCGAGGTGCACACCTTCTGGCCCTGCCCCCGCTCCTTCTCTTTTCCTTCCAACCATGCCGCCAATATCTTCGGCGCCGCCTTTTTTCTATCCTGGGTTTACCGCCCCTGGTCGCCGCTGTTGATCTCGCTGGCGGTTTTAGTGGGCTACTCGCGCGTCTACGTAGGCGAGCACTATCCTTTGGACGTGCTGGGCGGGGCAGTGCTGGGGGCGCTGGGGGCCGGCTCGCTGCTGCTGATCCGCGGGCAGATTTTACACCTGGTGGAAAAGTGGGAAAACAGGACCAAGGATCAGGCCGAAGGCCGCCCGCCCCTTTAACCTTCCTCCCGGTTCCCCGCTCCTTTAGCGCCGCTCTTCCCCACCCGGGTGTCTTGCTCCAGTTCCGTTTTTCCCTCCGGTTCATCCGGACCCTTCCGGGTCGGGGGATGGAGCAGACGCAGTACGCCGTCCAGGTCCTCCTGCTGTTTACGATAGAGCGCGCCGATCGATTTTTCCAGATCCCCCACCCGTCGTTCCAGAGAACCTTCCGAACGGAAAAAGCGGTAGTAGAGAAAACAGCCCACCAGGAGCACGGCCACGATGGCCAGGATGAGCAGCACGGTGAGCAGGACCGGATAGTTGACGACCAGTCGGCCGCGATAGCCGGGAGGGCCGCTCCCGTAACCCGGGTTCATCTGGGATAGGAAGCCGACGCAGTCTTTCCCGTAGAAAAGCCCGGCCGGCAGTAGTCCGCCGATCCGCGGCGACCGGGCCGTCCGGACCGGTGTGCCGCAGGCGAAAGCGGCCCGCAGGCCGCTCCATTTTGACTGGTGGGCAGGTTGCATCGTAGCCCCTCCGGTTAGGCCTTCGACTTCCCTTTTTCCAGGCGCCGTTTCTCCTCGTCCCGGATTTCCCGGCGCAGCAGTTTTCCTACCTTGGATTTGGGCAGCATGTCCCGGAACTCGATGTATTGGGGAATTTTATAGGGCGCCAGCCGCTCCCGGCACCATTTGATCAATTCCATGCCCCCCACCCCTTTGGCGTCGCTTTTCAAGACCACGATGGCCTTGATCCGCTCCCCCACCTTGGGATCGGGGACGCCCACGGCACAGGCGCCGATCACGGTGGGGTGGTCCTGCAGGATCGCCTCGATTTCCGAAGCGGAAACCCGGTAGCCCTTGTGCTTGATGATATCCGCCAGGCGCTCCATGTAGACCAGCTCGCCTTCCGGCGTGCGGCGGACAAAATCGCTCATGCGATAAAAGACCTTCCCATCCAATTCAAAGTAGGCCTTGGCGGTCTCTTCGGGCTTGTTCCAGTATTCCTTGATGGTGAACCGGGAACTGACGACCAGTTCGCCCACTTCGCCCTCCGGCACCGGCTCCAACGTCTCCGGATCGACTATCCGGCATTCCCGGGAGGGCAGGGGCTGACCGATGGACTGGGGGTCCGGTTCCCGGTTCAAGCGGCTATAGGTAATATGGCCGGCTTCCGTGGAGCCGTAGACCTGGTAGATCGCCACCCCGAACTTTTCCCGCCAGCGTTTGAAGACCTCCAGGGGCAGCACATCGCCGCCGCAGTAGCAGTATCGCAGGCTCCCCAGGTCATAGCGGTCCAGGCGGTCGTTTTCCAGCATCATGCGGTAGAGGGTCGGCACGCCCAGGAGCCAGCGGACCCGGTAGCGGCCGATGGCTTCCAATATGGCGTCCACCTGCGGCACGGGCATGAGGATGGTGGTGTTACCCTGGTTCAGGCCCACCGCCATGAAGAACCCCAGGGCCATGATGTGGAACAGGGGGTTGACGGCGATATAAGTGTCCTGCCCTTCCTGAATGGTACCGCCGACGACCTCCTCCATGACATCCTGCACATAGGAAGTCATGCCGATGTGGTTGCCGGGCACCCCTTTGGGGAAGCCGGTAGTGCCGCCGGTGAAGAGGATATAGGACAGGTCTTTCCAGGGATCGATAGTCACCGCCGGCGGCCGGGGCGGGGCTTTCAGCACCGTGGTGAAAGGGATGACCTGCGCGTTCCGTTCCACTTTACCACCGGGGATTTTATCGAAGAGGGTCCCCACGGCCCGTTTCCAGAAAGGCAGCAGGTCGGCCAGGTTGGTGACGATGGCCTGCTGTAGATGGCCCCGGCCCAGGATCTCCTGCACATAACCATAATTGGTATCATGACAGATGATGATCTTGGCCCCGGAGTCCTGGGCCATGTATTCGATCTCGTGCGAGGTATAGATGGGGGAAACCGGAACCACCACGGCCCCGGCTTTTTGAATGCCCAGAAAAGCCACCACCCACTGAATACAGTTGGAAAGATAGAGGATGACCGGGTCGCCTTTCTGAACACCCAGTCCGGCCAGGCCGGCGGCGAAACGGTCGGACAACTCCTTGAGCCGGCGATAGGAATACTTTTCCCCGAGATAGACCACGGCCGTGTTCCCGGGGTAACGTTCCACCATGGCTTCAAA